>CAZHRR010000242.1:0-1651 GCA_964534955.1 uncultured bacterium | reverse complement strand
AAGGCAAATACATTCTTTTCATTCGTAGTAGGGATCGGGGAGAAACTTCCTCCAGCCGTGCCGTTCCAGAGGGCTGGATTCTCTTTCTTCAGATTAAGGAGCGTTTTGTAGATATGAGCAAACGGGTGGTCTTGCCACTCAATTTCGTCCTTCTCGAAGAATGACAGCCGTTTATTCATTCCTGACTCCTGGCCGTTGTAGACTAATGGCATCCCCGGCAGCGTCATGGTAAGGACAGCAAATGTCCCTGTGCTTTCTCCCAGCCGTTCGAATGCGGTACCGTTCCACGAATTTTCATCGTGGTTGGTAGTGAACAGCATGCGGTAATCGTCTGTTCCGTAGCGGACTGATTCACCATTCAAGAAGGGACTTAGATCTGCTGCTGCTGACCGCTTTCCCTGTGCGATATCGTTCATGAGATAGAAGAGATCCCAGTTGTAGGTCATATCGAAGCCGATTTCGTGGAGCTTTGGTGCGGCACCTTCTGCCAGCATAAATAAAGGTTTTACATCCCTGAGCTGCGGGATGGTCTCTTCCCAGAACTTCGGTGGCACCATCTCAGCTACGTCGCAGCGGAAACCGTCAATGTCGGCTTCTGTCAGCCAGAACTTCATGGCGTCAGCCATGTATTGCCACAGCTCCTGGTTATCGTAGTTGAGATCAATTACGTCGTGCCAGTCTGGGACAGGCGGTTGAAAATTACCATCCTTGTTTTGAGTAAACCATTCAGGATGATCTGTTGCCATCTTGTTATCCCATGCCGTATGGTTTGCTACCCAGTCAATGATCACGTACATGTCCATATCGTGAATCTTGCGGACCAGTGTTTTGAACTCGTCCAGCGTACCGTATCGAGGGTTGACAGCTTTATAATCCTGCACCGAATAATAGCTGCCGAGGCTTCCCTTTCGGTTGACCTTACCGATGGGGTGGATGGGCATGAACCAGAGGATGCCGATACCCATTTCCTTCAATCTGGGGAGGTGTTCTTCGAATTCCCGGAAGGTCCCGCCTGAAGAGTACTGGCGGAGATTAACTTCGTAGATAGCAGCGTTCCTGCTCCACTCAGGATGATGAGTCGAACTGGTTGCAGCACTATTTAGTTCTTGGCCTGCTGTAAAAGTCAGAGCCATCATGAGTGTGATGAGTATTTTTTCCATTTATCCTGTGTCCCCACTTTTTATGTTCCTGACGTTTCTCAGATGCCTAAATTACCGCTTCATGCGGAAACAAAATATAGCAAAAACAAGTCTCCTTTTCGTACTTTTGGTAATATTACTGCTCCCCCTTGAGGCAGAGCAACTCTATCAGATTCCTACAATCATTCTCCAGACTGGGAAAGAAAAAGCCGTTGATCTCTCCGTGAACAAAATCACTCAGGAGCAGGAAGTATCCATTCTCTCCCAAGCTGGATTTGAAATCAGCTATCATCACGACACAGACAGTCTGTTTCTGAGAGCGACAGATGAAGCTCCCCGGCTGAGCCTGCTGCCAGTTGTATCCGGGAGTGATACGTCTCATCTGCTCATTCGTCTGGAACCCATGGTTCGCCACACCTTTACTTTTAGTCCACAGCATTCTAATGACTATGTAGTGGTCATGGGCGGTTTCAACGACTGGTCCCGTTCTGCTTTGCCGCTGAGTGATTCGG
>CAZHRR010000241.1:0-1656 GCA_964534955.1 uncultured bacterium | reverse complement strand
TTTTTCGTGGAAAGATTTCCTCCACTTACAAATCCGTGTATTTCTAACCATATCGTATGTTAAAAGAATCTATTGGCTGTTTTCAGGGGAAGTCCTGTTGTGTATGTCCCCCATATATTAGCATTTCCCTGCTTATGATAATCCCCGCATTCGTTTCTAATGGATTACTATCTCATCATGATGAAACACATTCCTATTTTCTCTCCACCTTGAACTCTTCATAAGCAGCATTGACCACAAAGCCCAGTCGAGTGTAACAGGCAATGGCGCTCTTGTTATCGGTGCTGACGTTCAGGCCGATATTATCTACCGTCTTCAGCAGATTCCGGCAGAGCTTCGCTATGATCACTTTTCCGTAGCCCTTTCCTCGGTGTTTTGGATGTGTAGCGATGTTACCGAGGGCTGCGACTCTATAAGACGGTGAATAGACATGAATACCTCCAGCGCTCACCATCTCATCTTTCTGATACAAAGCAAGGTAATGTCCAGTTTCCAGCATTCTCGGGTTGAACCAGCTTCCCGGGTAACTGTGAGAGTAGAAACTCTTCAAGTCTTCAAGGTCTTCGTATGTCAGGTGTTGAACTTCGGTTGTTTTAATTGCCGTCAGGGCTGAACGATCTATTAGTATCATCTTGTAGTGGACACTGTGGGAGGTTAGTTGATACATATTGGCTAATGACGTCTGAAGTCCTGCGCTCATATGGGCGTAGAAATGGCTGGGGAGTTTGTCTCTCATGGAAAGGATCAGTTCGTTCAAGGGTTGAAATGCTTCGTTTGCAGCAAGTGCCACCAAAACAGGCGGATCGACTTCGGTATATAACAAGATGACAGCTGTAAGTACATCATTCTGCTTCAATCCATACCACTGAGTGTGCGGCCAGAAGAAGTCGTCCAAATCTCCCAGTTGATAAATATGCAGTGGCACATCTTTTCTGAGGAATGATTCGATCTCCACTCTGTCGGTTAATAAGATTGTCTTATTCATTTTACGTCAAGGTATTCGCTAAATCCACATTCCCACCGCTGATAATAATCCCCACGTTCTTTCCTGACGAGTCAACTTTTTTCTCTAAAATTGCCGCCACTGGTACTGCTGCCGATGGTTCGATGTTAATCCTGGTCTCCTCCCGTATCACTTCTTTGGCACCTTTAACAGTTTCATCACTGACATAATTGTGTAAAATCAATCTTTCGCCATCCCGATTAATCGGGACGGCTGCTCCTCCACAGGTCACGTAGGACTCCTTGACAGGAGAGACCCTCCGGGTCACAGGAGCTCCTTCGGAGCAAAAGAAACAGTCGCTATGGAAATGGAAAACTCTGGGGAGAGGGTATTTGCATACGGGAAGGTTTTAAACTCCTCCCGACATACATGTCGGGACTCAAACAGTAAAACCTTCTTAATCCTCCTGCAAATTCCCTCTCTTATTCCCAGATTTTTCCAAGGCGACGAGAAACAAAACCGTTCTTGAGTCTTCTATTCATCATTTTTTGAGCCATTCTAAGAGGACGCTTTACCTGCCCGATTAAGCCGTTCAGGCGGGGCGTTCTTTCAATATTAAGCGTGGTGATTAATGGCATCACTTGCTTCAATTCATGGCAAATCCACATTCCCACCGCTGATAATAATCCCCACGTTCTTTCCTGACGAGTCAA
>CAZHRR010000240.1:0-1697 GCA_964534955.1 uncultured bacterium | reverse complement strand
CTATCCTTTTATCAACGGAAAGAATTTTGAATAAGTCTGCTGCTTCCTTCATCGGTCTGATCTTCTATTTAAGTTAATTAGCATATACTAATATATTACTGCTGAGTTGATAATGTCAAGCATCTTTTATTGATTTATATTTTTGTATAACTGAAGAGTTGACCGCGAGTGGGTGCGGGGGGATATCTGGTTAAGTTTGTACATCCCCGCACTGCGGGAGGAGTGCTATTGGAGTTGGCGGAGAGGAATGACTAAAGTATTTAATCAGGAATCTGAAATAACCGGCTCAATCTCCTCGTAGGACTTTCTATTCTTCTTCCTGCTTTTCCAGAGGTCAACAGACATCTGTAGACTTATCCAGAACTCAGGTGTGGTGTTGAAGAACCGTGCCAGTCTGAAAGCAGTGTCTGGTGTGATGGATCTCTTCCCATTGATGATGTTATTGACCCGAACTCTGGTAATACCGATGGCATTAGCTAGTTCTTGCTGAGTCAATCTCAGAGGTATGAGGTATTCTTCTTTGAGTATTTCGCCTGGTGTTGTTGGTTTTCTATTACTCGGTAACATTTATTCTCCTAATGATATTGTGTCAGTTCAACTTCATAAGCATCACCTTCTTCGAAGCGAAAACAGAGCCTCCATGGACCGTTCACTGAGATAGCAAATTGACCTTTTCTATCTCCCCGTAAAGAGTGCAGCCTGTTGGAAAGAGGTGAAGTTAAATCTTTCAAATCATGAGCGTGATGAATCATATCAAGTTTTTTGATTAGTGCTTTTCTCAACTCTGGTGGCACTCGTTTATGCTTTCCAGTATTCCAGAATTCCTTCAGCCATTTTTGTTTATATGAACTAATCAAACTTTTATGTAATATATGTCGTTACACGTTACTTTCAAAGGAGAATTTTATCCGGCCAGGTATTCATACTGACAGTCAAAACGAATGAATCAATTTTAGTCCAGTACACTGATCTTACATTGTAGAACCAATCGTGATCAGCTGGATCTTCTATGGATCCTTCGAATGTATAGAAACTGTATTCTTTCCCCTGAGAATCCAGAAATGTGACGAGCTGATTGACGTTCTCGGTGATGGCGGGATTTGGCTCAGACTCGCCCAGAAGTATTAGTACAGGTATGTTCAAGTTATCCAGATTGTCGAACTCGTCAGAGAATTCGTTACCGCTTGGGGTGTCCTGACCGGGAGAAGGAGAAACCAGGATCAGTCCAAGAAGGTCACTATCATCATTAACTGCATACTGAAACGAGAGCAGCCCACCCCGAGAAAACCCATACATGAAAATATTGTTTACGTTGATGCCATCTTGCTCTTTCAAAACAGTTATAGTAGCGTCAAATCGCCCATCATCTGCAGTTGGAATAGGAGGGCGGACTCTCAGTGGTGCAATTCCGGCATACCTTGAGTTTGCTAACGCATCGGGGAAATCGGCAATATCGTAACCGGAATCCACAGCAGTATCATAACCTACTTCCTCTACGATTTTACCGTGGTTGTAAATAACCGCCGGACCAAGGGATGCAATACCAGGATGATTATAGTAGGCGTCAATCAGCGTACCAGAAGATGTAATGTATTCTACCCAGCCATTCTCGAGAACGATTGTATTTTCTTCATTTTCTTTGTTAGGTTCTTCCTCGCTGCAGGAGATGGCGAGACTGAAAAAACAAAGTGTTATGA
>CAZHRR010000239.1:0-1914 GCA_964534955.1 uncultured bacterium | reverse complement strand
ATTTCTCGCGGTTTCCCCATATCTCAAAATGAAGCCTGGGGCTGTTTCCTGTATCGGGCTTGCTGACATGGGCAATTACCTGCCTCGCCTGAACATAGGCATTCTCTGCTACTTCCACATCTTCCACATGAGTGTACACCGAGTAGAAGCCGCTGCCGTGATCAATAATGACTGTGTTACCGTAACCGCGAATATAGGTCACTGTAGTGACAATACCACTAAACACAGCGTAAACTTCATTCCCAGCATCGCTTCCGATATCCACGCCAGTATTTTCGGTAATTGTCTTCAATGTTGGATTTTTATGGCTCCCGAAACGGGATATTATTGACCCCACAACAGGCCAGGGAAGACTCCCTTTCATCGCTGAAAATTCGCCGGCAGCCAGAAGTGCATCTTCCCTGCGTCGCCGCTCCAGCTCCTTCATACGGGTCTCTTTCTCCCTTTCGAGCCGGGCGATTATTGCTTCCATCTGCCGGGCTGCTTCCTGGCGATCCTCCAGCTCCTGATACAGCTCCTGCTTACTTCTTTTCAGATTGGCGAGCTCCCGGTTACGCATCCTCCTCTTTTTTTCCAACCAGACTTTCTGCGCGGTTTTCTCGGTATCAATTTTCCTAATGTCAGCCAGGGCCCGCTCCAGAGATTTTCTATCGGCATCAATCTCAGTAATGGTCTTCTGCATCAGGGATGCCAGTTCACGATCGTGCTGGGAAATGACCTGAAGATATTCTTCCCGATAGACTCGATCACGCCAGCTTTCCCTGTTTACAATCATCTCCAGTTCTGTAGGTCTGCCGGTTTTATAAATATTCACAATCCTCTGGGCATACTTGTCTCGGAGTTCATCAAATTCTTTCTCTTTTAACAAAATAAGGGTCTCAGCTTCTTCAATCGCCGAAACCTTCGACTTTTCCTCTTTCCTCAAACGATAGAGGAGATTTCGTACCAGAGTAATCTCTTCGTCCAACTCTTGAATCTTAGTCTGGGCACTTTTCTCCTGGTTGGCTGTACTTTTGATTCTGTGGCGAAAGTCTTCTATTTCCTGCCGCAGCCTATCCAGTTCCCCGGAATGAAACTGAATGTCTTCATCAATATCCTCCGCTTGTGCCCATATCATCGCTGGGATCAGAAGCAATAGTAGAATAAGAGGTGTAATTCCGGCAGTTTTCACGACGGGAAAATAGGTGGAAGAAGCTATCAGTAGCAATCGTTTTCATATAAGCTTTCACAGTATTGAGGAGGAATTTCAAAAACACCGGAGAGTTGATTCCTATTTTATCCGGACGTAAATTTTATTGTAATGACTTTATCCACACATATAAAAACAAAACATTGTAAAAACGAGAAATACTACTTTAATAAAACTGTGTTAATCCTAATGATGTCAAGTAACATGCTCATCGCTCAAGATGGTAATATTTACGCTACTGTCGAAGGCGATTCCGTAACAATGGGAATAAATGATATGGTTCTAAATTGTGGCGCTCTTTTTGAAATGAACCTAGAAGTTGAAGACTCATTATTTACTGTTACCGCAATAGATACTGGTGATTTGTTATTATGCGGTGATTGTAATTTTGATGTATCAATTACAATTGTGAACCTAAATGCTGGAACATATTTTGCTGATATATTCAGTATTAATATTTCTGATTATATTGATGATTCTACCTATGCTTATGACACGACTTATTGGGGAAATCTATCATTCACAATTGAAAATGGAGATTATGATAGTTTAGAAGTTTTATCTAAATATCAAAGTCCTTGTAATCCTGTTGGCGTTGATAGTAAACCTATTATTCTTAATGATTACAAACTACATCAGAATTTTCCAAATCCATTCAATCCAGCAACAACTATAAACTACAGTTTGGAAAAATCAGGTTATGTAAAAATACGAATTTTCAATAT
>CAZHRR010000238.1:0-1925 GCA_964534955.1 uncultured bacterium | reverse complement strand
CTCTGGACGATCTCAAAGTCGAATCCAGAGGCGGGCGGTGGAATCTGCCGTACTTTTAGAACTCACCCAATGACAAACCTGTTGTTTTTCCCTCTTGAGAAAGGCAAATTCCCAGCGTCAAGTTCCTGATACAAAAAGCGTCGATCGCTTTATTTCAACTATGAGGAGTAACTATGTTTTGTCCTGAATGCAGATCTGAATACCAGGAAGATATCCTTTTTTGTGAAGACTGCAGCTCCAGCCTGGTCCCATCTCTGGAAGAACCGCTGCCGCTGGAGGAAGTGGAGTGGGTATCGCTGGATAATATCCGCGGAGACATTTTCGCTGAAATGGTGAAAGAGGTTCTGGATAACAATGGCATCCCGTGCTACATCAAGACTGCATTCATGATCTCTGCTTTCGGTATAAAAGGAGCGGGAATCCCTGGTACAAAATGTTCAATCTTCGTTCCCTCCGATTATTATGATGAAGCGTCCAAAATTCTAAATGAGATGATGGACTGATTTTTTATGGAGGGAAAATACAAAGCCATTAAAGGGACCAAAGACATCCTCCCTGTTGACTCTCCCCTGTGGCAGCAGTTAGAGCAGACCGTCCACGACCTCATGAACCGCTGGGGCTATGGAGAGATTCGTACTCCTGCGTTCGAACGGACAGAGTTGTTTGCCCGGAGTGTTGGTGAAGATAGTGACATCGTCTCCAAGCAGATGTACACTTTCCTTGATCAGAGCGATACGAATCTCACCCTTAAGCCGGAGCTGACAGCGCCGGTCATGCGGGCTTATCTGGAACACAACATGGATCGCGGTGGCGCCCTCACCAAGCTTTACTATATAGATGCCCTCTTCCGTCAGGAGCGCCCACAGAAAGGTCGCCTACGCCAGTTCCACCAGTTCGGAGCAGAAGCCATCGGATCTCCACATCCGGAGCAGGATATAGAGATCATCGCCCTTGCTTACCGCCTGATGGAAGAACTGGGAGTATTCAACCTCCAGTTACAGTTAAACAATATCGGGTCGAAGGAGTGCCGTAATCGCTATCGTAAGGCTCTCGTGGAATTTCTATCGCCTGAAATAAACAATTTGTCGGAAACCAGCAGACAGCGATTGGAGACAAATCCCCTGCGCATTCTCGACACGAAGGACGAAGGCGAGCAGGTCATCTTAAAGGACGCTCCCCGCATACTCGACTTCCTTGATGATACTGATCAAGAAAACTACGAGGCTGTGCAGGAAGGCTTGGATACCCTGGGGATTCCGTATGAGCAGAACGACCTTCTGGTCCGTGGGTTAGACTACTACGGCCGAACAACTTTTGAAATTACCTCCGATGCTCTGGGAGCTCAGAACGCTCTCTGCGGCGGCGGACGGTATGACGATCTTTTAGAAGAGCTGGGCGGGAAATCTACTCCGGCGGTAGGGTTTGCCGCGGGGATCGAGCGTATCCTGTTGGCCATCCCGAGAGAGATAGATGCAGATGATGATAAAGCAGTCAGGGTGTTTGTCCTTGCTGCCGGGGAAAAGGCCGGAACAACCGTAATGCAGACAGCCATGAACCTCCGTTCCGAAGGCATTCCGGCTGACTTCGATACCCTTCGCCGAAGTCTTAAAGCACAAATGCGAGAGGCCAACCGGCTGAGATGTGTATACGCTGTCATTATAGGAGAAGACGAAATGGAAAAAGGCGTGACTCAGGTGAAAGATCTTTCAAGCGGGGACCAGAAGACTGTAAAGTTTGATTCCTTGAGTTCATACTTGACCAAAGAATTGAAGCTTTAGATTTTCATGATTAAACGTGACAAGATTGGGAGACCTTGTCAGATTATTATTTAAAATGAAGAATTCAAAGAATGGTAAGCAAATAGACCTAACCTAACCTATTCACCAGCTTTGAATTTTGATGAAGATACGTGTAATTGTTGCCAT
>CAZHRR010000237.1:0-1934 GCA_964534955.1 uncultured bacterium | reverse complement strand
CCGTTGATGTAATGTCTCGGCTATAACCTGCCATGATATTTCGGGGGAACTCCTGTTCTGCTAAAACGTTTGACTTTCCTCAATGCAATGACTATAATTCATAGATAGGAAGTTGTAAATTCGCGTAATGAGAATCTTTTTCAGAAGGCTCCTGAGAAACTCCTTCTTTCTGGTACTATCTGGTATCCTGATCGTAATGGTCATCGGAGGCTGGGGTATTAGTAAATTGGAGGGAGTTTCGGAAATCACCAAAGGGGATAATCCCTTCTGGTGGGCTATTGTTACGATGACCACCGTTGGATATGGTGATTTTGCTCCTTCATCAGGTGCAGGGCGACTTTTTGCAGTGATCATAATGTTTGGAGGCATTTCTCTCACGGCTTTGCTGACAGCGGTCATATCGTCCATTTTTGTAGCAAGAAGAATCAGGGAGGATAAAGGATTGGAAAAAGTAAATGTAACTAATCACATGCTCATCTGCGGCTGGAACAAGAATATTCACCAGATTCTCGACTCCATCCAGAATCTGTCGGCAGGTCGTAAGCTTGAGGTGGTTCTCATCAACGAAATGAATGAAGACGAGATCGATGCTGTCCGTAATAAATATCGCGAGATTAAGTTCAAATACGTCCGCGGTGATTTTACCCGGGAGACGATCCTGGAACAGGCAAATCTTAAAGAAGCGAAAACAGCTATCATTCTGCCAATCGATGCGATTGAATCGGGCAGCCACCCCGATGAAAAGACCATCTTCGGTACGTTAACCATCAAGACGCTGGCGCCCCACGTCCGTGTAGTAGCGTATTTGACTGAGCGGGGAAATCTGACGCATATCAAAAGGGCCAACGCTGATGAGGTGCTTCTGTCTGACGACTATGGCGCGTTCATGCTGGCAGCTCACGTAATGGATCCCGGGGTTCCGCAGACAGTGGACAGGCTCCTAAACAGCCGGTCGGACTCTCGGTTCAGACGGACTGAGATCCCTTCAGAGTTTGTTGGGCGATCATTTGCAGAATTATTCGATTATTTCCGGAGCAAGAGAGGATTGGTACTGGTGAGCGTCTTTTCTGAGGAGGAACAGATAGGGATTGGAGAAATACTCTCGTCCGATACTTCAAGTCTTGATGCCTTCATTGAAAGGAAGCTGAAAGAGGCAGGACACTCCCTTCAGGAGGAAAGTAAGATGGCGGTGGTGATAAATCCCCAGGATGAGCATATCATTAAAGAAAACGAAAAAGCAGTCGTAATTCAATAGGCGGTGAAAATGGAAGAACTTAAAAATCTTGGCAACTATCGCGTTTTTTCAAATCTGTCTGAAGATCATCTGGTTATGTTCCGTAAGGTAGCTGAGATCAAGGAGTTCAAAGCTAACAGTATGATTTTTGATGAGGGAGATGTAGGCGATTCACTCTATCTTCTCCTGGATGGCGATGTGGAGATAAATCAGGCTCTCACATTACAGCTTGGTAAAGGTGATTACGACACACGGGAGAAATCCATCATTCGCCTGACGAGTGATTTCAACTCTTGCTTTGGAGAGATGTCCCTGCTTGGTAGCGACGACAAGCGAACGGCCGGTGTCAGGGCTATTTCGGATTGTAAGATGGCGGTAATCATGAAAGAAGATCTCTTCACCATTTGCGAAGCAAATCCTGAACTTGGCTACATTGTTATGCTGAATGTTGCCGCTATAGTTACCGATAACCTGATTAAGGCTAATCAAAATGTTCTTAAGCTCACTACAGCCTTTAGTTTGATTCTGGAGAAATAAAAAATGGTTCTTCTTCGTTCTGTATGGATAAAGTCTTACACGTTGTATAATCAGCCAGTTTTCGGAGAATATCTTACTCATTGACAGGTTGGAACTCTTAGTTGAAAGACCTCCCCTTTTTCCCCTCCTTGTGAAGGAGGGGAATTCCTGGAGTTGCAACATC
>CAZHRR010000236.1:0-1959 GCA_964534955.1 uncultured bacterium | reverse complement strand
CTAAAACGATCCCCCCTCACCTTTGTCCTCTCTCCGCCAGCTGCCTGCCATTGGCATTCAGGCGGGGCAGAAGAGGATTTCTTTTCCAAGGACTTCCAATTGATGGACTTGCAACAGGTCAGACTTTAGAAGAAAGAATGAGACGAACTCACCCCCGCCTACGGCACCCCCTCTCTTAGAAATAGAGGGGGATCGAGCAACTGATAGTCAGTTCTTGTTTTCCCTCTCACATAATAGAGGGACCGACCCGTCTCTACTATGTTACGCCGGGCAGGCCTGCCCGAATGCTTCGTTCAGGCGGGGGGTGAGTTTTCATAAACAAATGCTACCAGGAAAACTTCCACAAAACATTTATTTTGGACAGATGTGGCCTGATTCCGATCAGATTAACTCCGGTGGTACTTTTTCCAGCTCTTCCGGCCGAGATAGACGTTCGATAACACTGCGTGCGATTTTCGATATCTGGTTGCCATCCACTACTCTGTGATCGAATGTACCAGACAATGGTAAAATAGAACGAATTACAATCTCTCCGTCCCTGACAACTGGTTTTTCTTCAATCTTCCCCATGGCTACTACTGCTGGGAGTTTCGCAGCTGGAAAAAGTGCTACGAATCCAGTCGAAAGTCCGTGAGTACCGATGTTTGTTACGAAAATTGATCCGAACGACCTATCGGAGAGACCAAGTGATTTCAACTGAATACCCAAACCATTCACAGTCCCTCTGATCAGACGGAAGACCCATCGACGGAACGGCCATGGAATTTTCGCTAAAAGATACTTACTACTCATGGTCTTCCCTTCTTCTCCCATTCGCTGCATCTCAGCTTTCGTCCGGATTTCCTCACCGATCTCCTGGAGTGTCTTCCTGTCTGCATTACGCACAACCATGGAAGCCATCTCCTGTCCATCTCTGATATTTACAGCCACAGCTACGTCTACGTAGTCTCGGGGAACAACTTTCCCACGCCGTACAAAACCGTTTACTTCCGGAGCGTCAAGAGCGAGAGCCCTGGCAACTGCAGCTACAACCACATGAGTTATAGTCAGGTTAACCCCTACTGCTCTCTGTTCACGGATGTAGTGTTCTGTGTTGGTAACGTCCACTTCCATGGTGCCGAACACCTTCCCATCGGATGGAGCCGTATAGATAGCCGTGGACAAGCGGCGCCAGGGTGTGTCGAATCTGTCTTTCATGTCAAGTGATAATATGAATTAACCTTTCAGTAAGTTACGTGCTGAGACTACATAGTCAAAGTGTTCTACCTCTTCCCTATAGGGAATTTTATTTTATCATCGATATACATCCTTTCGGTGTCGAACAGTCAGCACCTGGACAGTAAAGGATTCTTTATCAATATCATAAATGATTCTGTAATCCCCAACACGCAAGCGAAAGCGAGACTGATTCACTTTGAGCTTTCGAACATCTCCCGAAAATGGATTCTGCTGTAAGCCTTGCAATTTTTTCAGCACTCTGTTTTTAACGGTTGATGGTAGGGCTTTAATCAGTTTTTCAGCCCGGCGAGTTAGTATGACTTTATACATTAAAGATAGAAGAAAAAAGGGTTCTTCACCGATTTACGTGGGTAACTAAGAATACATGTTGAAAATAAGCCATCTACAAGGTACAGATAGTAAGTTCGAAATGGCACACTCGGTAATGCCGGCCAGAACACTCAAATTCCGATATTGATTTATACATTTCCACAGATCAGCAATCCGCCAGCACTACAGAACAATGGGTAAAGAAGTTTTAATCGTCGCCTTGGGAAAATCTGGGATAAAGAGAGAGGATTTTCCTCAGGATTAAGACGATTTTACTGTCTGAATCCCGACATACTTGTCGGGATGAGTTTAAAAGCGTCCCGAAGGCAAATCCTCTCTCCCCAGATTTTTCCACAGCGACTGTTTCTTTTGCTCCAGAGGAGCTCCTTTGGAGCAGCCGTTTTCTTTGCG
>CAZHRR010000235.1:0-2033 GCA_964534955.1 uncultured bacterium | reverse complement strand
AGGACAGGGGTTCCCTGCCCGACTGATGGCAGGCGGGGATTCCCCTTGGGGTCACACCCTGCTAAAGCCCGATTTTTCGGGCTTTTCTTTTGGTTAAAGTTACTTTGATTATACAAATCTACAGGAAGGTTTGAGATCAGTTATTTTCGTAGGAATCCCTTGAGGACAGGGGTTCCCTGCCCGACTGATGGCAGGCGGGGATTCCCCTTGGGGTCACTTGCTGAATGAACCTTCAAGGTTTAAAAACCTTGAAGGTTTTCTTCTTTGCAGCTTCTTTGTCTAAGGGAAACTCTCCTGGGTGTAACTTATGAAAAGTCTCGCCATGAGGATTTTTTTGCTACGATTTTCTCGGATAAATAGAAATGAATGCTAGATGCTGCCCCCGGTCTTATTCATATTGAAATTGTAAGGATAAATGAATATTATCCCTTCCATGATTTTGCTTCTCCAATCTTTATCCCTTGGCTATCGGCAAACTATTGAGGAAGCAGAGCCATGAACGTAGCTGGAATAATTAATGCAATTGGGAGATCCAGTCGTATGAAGGGGCGGAAGAAGCTCTTGGTGAAAGTCGCAGGAAACTGCATGGCTGATTTCTCCGGTGGTATATGCTACTATGGGAAAAAACATGAATAATGAAACAACTTTCAGGATCATCGTTCTCGCCATTTTCATTTTGGTCATCTCCATCAGGGGGTATTATGCCCGAAAAGTTAAACAGTTTGGTGAAAAGCTCTCGCCAAGTAAGGAATCAATAGAGCGGGAAGGCGAGCTAAGCGTCGTATTGCGAATTATTCTATTCTACTTCGGAATTGCTGTTGCGATTCTTTATGCAATCTATCCCCACTGGATGACGTGGTTCAAGATTCCATTTCCTGCGAGTTTGCGGTGGATTGGTGTAGGCTTGGGAATAGCAAGTCTTCCGTTGTTGGTCTGGGTGCAGCATGTTCTCGGTAGGCACTGGTCCTCTAATCTGGAAGTAAGGGAACAGCACACGCTGGTGACAAGCGGCCCGTATCGCTTGGTCAGGCACCCGATGTATACGGTGTTCTTTGCATTGATGATCTCTTTCTCTCTCGTGTCAGCTAACTGGTTGATCATGCTGCCGAGTATGGTGGCAATTATTGTAATTTTTGTGCGCATCGGCAACGAGGAAATAATGATGATAAAACAATTCGGGAATGAGTACAGGATTTATATGAAGCAGACTGGACAGTTGCTGCCACGCCTGTTTCGCTAAAGGGGATTAGACACACGACGAAACGTAAGGTGGGTAGTTAAACTCGAAAGGTTAAAAAGCTATGTTGTTAGAAGATTTCATGCCTGTGTATGATTTTAATGAAGTCCACGCAATTGTAATCAGCGCCACACCCAATCGCATTTTTCGAGCTATCAGAGAAGTCACACCACAGGAAGTACAACTGATTCAAACACTATTCAAGATACGTTCTTTACCTGCTCTCATCATGGGTAAAGGTAAGACCATGTTTCATGGTACAACAATGTTTACCAATGAACCCCTTTTAGATCAATTTCTTAAATATGGGTTTTCGATGCTGAATGAAAATCCGGATCTTGAAATGGTCTTTGGGCATATCGGGCAGTCTTGGAAATTTCAGGGAGCCCAGCCATATGAAATTTCTGATACTCAGGATTTTCTAAACTTTGACCGCCCTGACTATCTAAAAATTGCCATGAATTTCCATGTTGATACATATAGCAATATTGGTGAGACTAAGTTAAGTACCGAAACCCGTATTATTGCTACTGACTCGGCAGCACGGAAGAAGTTTGCCATCTACTGGCGATTCATTTACCCCGGTAGCGCACTCATTCGAAGAATGTGGTTAAGGGCAATCAAGCGAAGGGCGAAACAGGATTGACGATCTTTACATGAGGTTAGAACGCATGCATCACCAGAAAGCATCTTAATACCGGCGAGGATCTTCATGGGGATACAATGCTTACATGAAGAAGGTCACGAAGATAAGTCCTCGAGCTTATGAAGCAATTCTGTAGGATAGTATTAAACA
>CAZHRR010000234.1:0-2041 GCA_964534955.1 uncultured bacterium | reverse complement strand
TATATATGCTGATTTTATTCAATATCTGATGCTGTGTCGTTAAACTCGGGTTAAACGAAGTAAGAATTAAACGTTTGTTTACTCATCATAAGTGGAGGGCACTTAAATGAAAACTAAATGGCTATTAGTATGTTTTAGCCTATTCCTTCTGTATGGTGGTCTAACAGCTCAAGGGTTGAGTGGTACATTCCATCTGGAGGGTATTCAGGTTCAGTATCACGACGTGGCTAGAGATTCCGGTAACGCCGACAATGACATTGGCGGTACAAATATTATGGCCTTGTCATGGCCTAGCGCTTTAGCACCTATGTTCCAATACCCTGTGGCGGAGTTTAACACAGGTGACACTATTGCTGCACCTGTAACACCTGATTATCTTTTGACTCCAGAGGGCTTGGCTGCTGTAGGACTAGACCTAACGATTACACTTAACAGCGATGGGACATTTGAAATCCCTACGAGCACCTACCCTACTACTACCACTGAGAATTGCTCCACATATGCCTACATCCCGACCATTCAGGATGCGGGGACGTATGAGTGGGACGGTAACGACGATGGTGGCGGATTTGGTGTTATTGAATCAAATATCTTTGATCTTTTCAGTAAAAACCAGAATGATGAAAATCATGGATGGGTCACAATTGGAAGAGATGGTGATGGTAATATTGAATCAATCCTAATAGAATGGGATGCAACCGATGGCCCAGACTCTGACAGCGGCATTGATTCTGAAGGTAATCTCAATCGGGTAATGGGTGTGGCAGAGTTGCCTGCTGACTCAGGTTTTGTAGCAGGATTAAACGCTGCCTACGGTCTCAGCCTCCCTGAGGGGAGCTTCCCAACAGCAGGAGACAATTGGCCTTACGATGAAGAGATAACTGCTAACTGGATGTATCTCTTCGATCCGGCTGGAGATGATGGGGTCCTGTTCAGCGGTGATGAACTGCTGCAGTTCACCAGTTACTACTTCACATACAACGATATGGTGGCTATTGCAACATTCACGGGAGCATTCGAGCAGTACTATGGGCAAACTGGTGACCTGACTGCTTCAGTCCAGTATGCAGCAGTGGCGACACTTACCACGTTTGGAGTCTCTGAGGATGTAGCAAATGCTCTTGTATCCGCAGTGTCAGATTATTTCCTTTCCCTCATGGGGATGGGTTACGACGTGGAGGATGCGCTTATTGCTACAGCTGTCTATGCTATTGGAGCGGCAATGGAAGCCACCGGAGGAGAATGGGTATTCCCAGATGATTCCGATCATGACTATAGTCCAACTGCAGGTAATGGCCGTCTATTGTTTGAGATGGGCAACCAGTGCGTGTGGGATAAGCAAACCCGAGTGGTTTATGCATACTTAGAAAATGTAGAAGGAAGTGTAGAACATGACGGTGAAATGATCCCTGAATCGTTCACACTGCAGGGCAACTATCCGAACCCGTTCAATCCTGCCACCAACATAGTCTTTGACCTAGATATGAGTGCAGATGTAAAAGTAACCATCTATTCTGTTCTTGGTCAGGAGATTAACACAATTTATCATAGCTACAGTGAGCCGGGGAGGTACACAGTCACTTGGCGTGGTAAGGATGAATTTGGCAGCTCTGTCCCATCGGGTGTCTACGTCTATAAAGTTAGCGCAGACAATCGTGAGCTGACGGGCAAGATGCTGCTCATCAAATAAACTGGTTTCGCTCTGGAAGACACTTGAGGGTCCAATCAACCCCGCACGGGTATATGCGGGGTTGATTGCTAACTTAGGGGGAAATTTCGAAACATGAAGAAACACGGATTTGCTCAGTTTCTCTTAATATTCGGCTTTATTCCTGTGTTCCTCCTCGCAGGGAGTACCATCAAAGGTCGCATCACCGATGTAGATAACGGTGAACCCTTAATGGGTGCCAACGTAGTAATCACGGGTGACGCTCTACCGATACCAACAGGTTCTGCAACAGATGAATACGGGTCCTATCGCGTAGATAATCTGCCTCCCGGCCTCTATCTGATCAAGGTCAGCTATATTGGTTACAACAGC
>CAZHRR010000233.1:0-2115 GCA_964534955.1 uncultured bacterium | reverse complement strand
CGACAGGAATCCATGGTTGCGGATCACCAGGAAGGTAACATCATTAAGGATTCTGACTACCTCTCCTGCCAATTCCGGAGTACCGTACGGCTGCTCCCGAATCGTAACCGGAATCTCCAGCTTCTCCGCCGACTGCATTATAGCTTCGTCGTGTCCATGAAAAACTGCATTCACTTCAGGTCGAACCTGATAAACAGCATTGTGCAGGAATGATTCCGAAGACGGCTCTTTCACTCCCCGCTCATAGATTTGACGGTTTCCAATGTCGGTCCGTATCACTTCCACAAAATCACGGTCTGTCAGTGTTCCCAGATCCGCTCCCGCAGCTGTGATGATAAAGCCCAGATCAGTCCTGAAACTGAGATTCCCAGCGCCGCCTTCCTCTCCAGCCGGAGCCACACCCAACTCAGCAAAGCGGTGACACCACCGCTGGAGTACAATGATGCGCACATCATCAGGAACGCGCCACTCCACAAAGCGGGTCTCGAACTTGGTGCCAATATAAAGTTCTGACATACTACTTCTGTAGCTGGTGAATCTCTTCCGGTTTGAATATCCCTTTTTCTGTAATGATGGCAGTAATGTACTCAGCCGGAGTTACATCAAAGGCTGGATTCCTCGCCGGGCTGCCATCTGCTGCTACAGACACTCCTTTCACCTGCAGCACTTCGCTCTCAACCCGCTCCTCAATGGGAATATCACGTCCGCTGGGACAGTTAAAATCGATTGTTGACTTAGGAGCTGCAATGTAAAACGGGATGCTGTTCTCCCGGGCAACTACCGCTTTCTCGTAGGTTCCAATTTTGTTGGCGGCATCCCCGTTGGCAGCTATGCGGTCAGCGCCGGTGATGACCATATCTATCTCTCCATTCCACATAAAATAACCCGCTGCGTTGTCTGCAATGACTACATGGTCAATCCCTTCCTGGCCCAGCTCCCATGCTGTGAGGGCAGCGCCCTGAAGCCGTGGCCGGGTTTCATCCACATAGACGAATATCTCCTTGCCACTGTAGTGTGCCATACGCATAGGCGCCAAGGCAGTACCGTAATCAATAGTTGCCAGAGCGCCGGCATTGCAGTGGGTCAGAAGACGGTTGCCACTCTTGATTAGATCATCCCCCAGTTCACCAATCCGCTGGCACGCAGTTGCGCTCACGTCAGCATACTCCTCCGCTGCTTCCATGGCCATCTTCTTCATCTCTTGTAAGTCCGACACCTGCTGAATTTGCTCAACGATGAAGTCCAGTCCATGACGCAGGTCGTGAGCTGTAGGACGCGTTGCCAGCAGAATATCTCTGATCTCATCGATGCGGTTCCAGTCCACTGAGTCCATCCCGGCGATCGCTTGAGCAAGACCATAGGCTCCCATCCCGCCGATGGCTGGGGCACCACGCACAACCATTGTTCGGATGGCACGAGCAACCTGATGATAGTCTGTCAGTTGGAGGATCTCAAACTTATCCGGGAGAAGAAGCTGATTGATGGTAAAGATTGTCTCTCCTTCCATCCAGACGGTGCGGTATTGCTTGCCTTCGATAATCATTTAATAAGCTTGTTTGAGATTAAAATGTCGCTGCTAATTTAGCCTGATTCATTCCTGTCTAAAATAAATGTCTTTGAAAGTTTTTTCACCTTCTCAATTGATTTATTCCAGAAGTCAAATCAAATATAGGCTTTACCACAGTAACTGTTCCAAAAGAACACCCCTTTTTTCTTTCTCTCTTATGATAGAGGTGAATAATCCTCGCCATTTTCTTTGGCACAAAGAAAACAGCGGCAATAATCAAAAACTACGCTGATTACCAAAGTGATTAGTCTGTAAGGGTTTTTATTCCGGCATTGCAGTTCCGCACGTTAAGAAATTCGATGGTACGGGCGTATAGAAAAGAAAATTGTTTGAAGAACCGATTGTTAAAAGCGCACAGCTTCTACGTATACCCTGCCTGCCCACCGTAATACAATGAAGATGGGTCTGCCCTGTCGGTACCTGCCCGACTACGTCATTCAGGCGGGCGACAGGCAGGAAAGATGTCAGGCGGGTGGGGAAATCGGTGATGAGTTTTTTCTTTTTAGCCAGGACAGGAGAATTTTAGTGAAGGAAGTGCCAGCCGGTGA
>CAZHRR010000232.1:0-2161 GCA_964534955.1 uncultured bacterium | reverse complement strand
TTATACAACTTAAATATTTGAGCATTTATTACATCTTCCTTTTCAACAGATTTATTTATTTCATAAAAATAAAATAGAATTCTAGCCCAACTATAAATTAAAATTCCAGATTGAATACCTGAGATTGGTGCAGGAAAAGTAATTGATCCGCGATTTCCTGATTTTAATAATTGAATATATTGTCGGGACAAATTAAGTCTCCTGGCAATTTCAGCGGTAGTTACATAATCTCCCGGTTCTATAGCATTAATTCTTACTTCTAAACCAGTATCAAGGACGTTTCTCACTGCTGAGACAATTGCATCTTGTAGAGAATTCGATTTTCTATCAAATTCAAGATATGCAACTTGATCTCTTATAGATAATGTTGCATCACTACACCCGGAGTCAAAAAAAATATCAGCAATATCAGTATCTGGATTCGAGATTCCTTCCAGAACCAGTATGAAATTGAAACTTCTTTTCTTCTTTTTCATTCACTAATGCTCACATCTGTCAACTGCTTTTGTAATATGATTTGCGTGATTTTCTGGCACATTTGGAGTAGTATAGACGAATATTATGCAACCGTTTTCCCTATCTCCGTTTGGGCAAAACAATTTCCCCCAACAGTGAGAACTTTTCCCCGCATCTTTCAATTTCCAGTTATGTAATAATGCATATTCGACAGCTGATCTTATTTCTTTATTTGGATGCTTTTTTAGGTGCCATATTTTACGCAAATAGTTTACAAATGTCAACTGATATATCTAATTGTAAGTTATGATTATTTAGTTTACTCCTTTTCTACTATTCCATTTTCTATCTTAACATTAATTGAACTTTAAGGACGAGATCAATTTAAACTACGGATGAAACGTAAGCACGACTCATCATCCCATTTTGCTGCACCCATATGCTTGAAAACTATTTTCCCATTGCGGTCAATAATAAATGTAGCCGGTATCCCTCGTGTTTTGAACACGTCCGGCAAATCCTCCCCAAAAAGGTATACTGGGAAGCTGTAGGGCTCATTTTTCATGAATCCTCGAACTGTTTCTTCGTTTTCGTTTGAGGCAAGCAGAAATACAACATCTTCATCCTTTAATTCATCGTAGAGGTTCTGGATACCCGGCATCTCAATTCGACAGGGCTTGCACCAAGTTGCCCACAGGTTCAGGAATACTACTCTATCTTCAAACTTAGAGAGTTGCACTTCTTCACCTTCCAGCGTGTGGATAGACCAGTTGTAATCAACTTTACCAAAATCTGATTCTTCAGTGAGAGAGGGAAATTTTGGTTCCGTAAGCACAGGTTCCGGGAGAGGCGCTGGAGGGAGATCCGGTTGGAAAAAAGTTGGTTGAATGTTAACTATAGGCATAATAATCTCCATTGGCTGGTTATGTTCGGAGATATCAGCCGTCTGTTCGAAATCTAACCTGAACATCTCATCGCCCTTAATTTCGATACTTGCTCTTTCATGAACCTTCACATCGTAGAAGGTTTCTTTTGAAATCCAAAGTTTATTGAGAAGATTTGAGACCTCAACGTCACCTTCAGTCTCCAGTAATTTCCCCATGATATCAGCTAACTCAGATGTGTAACTCGAATCCACTGTCAGGAGGTAACGAGGTTCTTCTTCCAGAATAACTTCTGAAAGATCTGCATAGGAAAACCAGTCTAAGTCTGAACCTATTCCCAGTTTTCTTTCTACTTCAGAATTATCAATTAACAGTATGTCTTCCATCTCTCGTTCGATGAATACAGCAGGTGACTCTGCATCTATTATATCCCAGAGGGAATCAAGGCCTATTCCAGCCTCAGCTCTGATTTCTTCATCAGTCACTATAATTGTCTCTCCCAGAGCAGAGAGGTAAACCGTATCGGCTGTGAAGTATAGTTCAGTGGTTACCTCACCTTCAGAGATACCACCAAAACCAGGCAACTCCTGAGTCGCTGACATGCGGCATTTTCTCTGGTCAAGATCAACTAATATCTCCCCAGAAATGTTGGTACTAATCATATCACCCATTTGAACAAAAGCCTGTTTTGCAATCTTGAATGTTCTTAAGGGTTGAGCTTAAAGATAATTGGTCACTAGTTTCGATAAATCCTCTTTCATACTACTGTCAAGTCAACTATGATTATTCGGGTAATAGTATTAAATTCATGGAAAAGGGGA
>CAZHRR010000231.1:0-2169 GCA_964534955.1 uncultured bacterium | reverse complement strand
ATGCGATTTTCTTTTTCATGATTCTAAGTGTCCCGGTTCATTCTGAATGCTAACGGCGGAGTTGAGCGAAGTGGTCTCGCTGAACTTGTTTTTGCGCAGCATCCTGCGGATAACCCGCCAATATTCCATATAAATGCACTAAGTAACTGTAATCTCTGGTTTAATGCGGAATCGTTATTTTCTTTCTCTGAACTTGGATATCGTATTTCACTCTTCCTAAAATCGGTTGCTCAACTCATAATCAATATCAATTTATATTAATTGCCAATGAAACACAAACCAAAACTCGGCTATTTTCGGGGGAAGTCCTGTTAACAATTTTTGATTGACTCTACGGCGAATGGAGAAAGAAGCTCCTCTATTAACACAATTTTACCCTGACTATAGTACGAAATATATAATATTATAGCTTGACTATATAACCTGCATTATTCATCAGCTTTGAAATCGTGTTATTACTTGATTCTAAATCTGAGTGTGTTACCGAGAATAAAACAGCCTGTCCCGAGTTTTTTCGGGATAATTATGTAAAACGTAAACGCTGTCGATTAAATATTACGTTTTATCCGCAGGATCCTGTGTACATATTTATTTTGTGTCATAATTCCTCTATTCTCAAGACGAAAAAATGTTAGTTGAACTATTCGATAGTGTACCTCTGCCGGAATTCGCCTTAAGCAAGATGCTGAGACTCTTTCATCAATTTACTCTGACCGGAGGAATGCCTGAAGTCATCAGCCGATGGGCAGATACCCGGGATATTGTCTCCTTGACACCGATCTATCAAAGCTTGCTGACCTCCTATCTGGACGATGTCAGTAAGTATGCCCGAAACCAGACCATGGTCGAAGTAATTCGCTATGCCATCGAATCTGCTCCTCTGGAAGCAGGAAGAAGAATCAAGTTCCACGGCTTCGGCAACTCCAATTACAAATCCCGGGAAATGGGTGAAGCACTGAGAACATTAGAAAGAGCCATGTTGATTCATCTTCTTTACCCTACCACTAACATAAAACCACCTATACAAATTGACAGGAAAAAATCACCCCGGCTGCAATTCTTAGATACCGGACTCATAAACTATCTGGTAGGGCTGCAACAACTGTATTACGAACACGAAAATCTGCATGAGCTGTATCAAGGTATTATCATGAAATACATCGTTGGTCAAGAACTACTGGCTGCTAACTTCCACACACCAACTAAACCCGTTTTCTGGGTTAGAGAGAAAAAACAATCCACTGCACAAATAGATTTCGTAGTCTCCTTTGAAGAAATGGTAATACCTGTGGAAGTAAAAAGCAGTAAGACAGGACGGCTCAAATCTCTTCATGAATTCATGGACAGGGTAGATCATCACTTCGCAGTGAGAATATATGGAGGGAAACTAGAAGTAATGAACAGTGTTACTCTTCGTGGCAAAAAGTTCAAGCTTTTAAATCTACCTTATTGCCTGACTGGAAAGCTCAATACCTATCTTCAGTGGTTTATTACACAATAGTATGTCAATCTTTCCAGATTGACCGCTACCGAAGAAAAACGTGGTCTTGCAGGAGAGCGACTGGCGACCCTTTTTGGGTTCAGTGACCCTCCTACGTTTCGCTACCTGTCTACTCCCACAATTGCGGGATCTCTCTATACTTCGTAACAAGAGACAAGTACGACAGACCCACCTTCATTGCATTACGGTGGGTGGGCAGGCAGGCGGATGAGCAGGCGGATTTGATTGTTGGTTTTTCTTCCTCCTCATTGTCCAAAGGGCACACACAGTGTCCTCCGTACAGCCTCCTTCGTAGATCCTGTGGGTAAGAGAGCACTCCGGTATTATCGATCTTCCTGATGATTTTTAGACGCAGTTCAATATTTTGCATCAATGGAAAATGAAATTCAGTTTGTAATACCACGGAATAAAGTAGATTATTAAGAAAGGCTATGTTCTAAAGATAAACTGATTTGCATACTGTTTAAACCACCTTGTTAAACTCCGAGTTTGTGTTTGCCGTGTTCAGTGCTTTTATAGACATGCAATCCCTACGGGATTTCTTTTCATATTTAAAGACTCCGTTAGGAGTCAAATGTCTATAACATCCGATCATAATAGATCAACAACGCTGCCCGCCTGAATGACATAGTCGGGCAGGTAGGTGTTGAATGTTTTTATTATGGCTA
>CAZHRR010000230.1:0-2178 GCA_964534955.1 uncultured bacterium | reverse complement strand
CAATCCACCGGAGTGGTCGTAGTGGCCATGGCTGATAACAACGTGACGCACAAGCGAAAGATGTCTTAATAATTCAACTTGCAATGCTTTTTGATAAACTTTCTCCAAAAAGCCATATCCGAGAATATCATAAACTTCAAATGCTGAACCGATTATATCTTCTGTTATCTCTTCATGTTTTAAAGTCATCTTTTTCCGTGTTTAATCTGTGTTTATCCGTGGCTTTATTTGATTTTTTTATTGGGCTAAGTGTAGTTATACCTACACCTCCATAATCCTTATATACTGACTGAGTGTAATCACGATCTTGATTTGCTGTCAAGCAAAACTTAGATGCTGTGTATACCATGGCGAGCCCGCCCTCAGCATTGATTTTATGCATATATTTATATGAATAACTTACCAATTGTGGTAACTAACAGGTATGAAATTCAGTGATTTGATCACACAGTTTAGAGCACGGCCTTTTTTTGAGACGGGGGAATTGAATATTCTTTTCGATGAACCCCTTGGGCAGATCAGGGCGAGACTTTCCCGCTGGGTGAGTGAAGGGAAATTGATTCAGCTCAGAAGAGGTAAGTACCTGCTCCCGGAAAAGCACAGAAGAACCGGTGTCTCTGATGGCTATATCTCTAATTACCTGTATCGTCCATCATATATCAGTTTACACTCAGCTCTGGAACTGTATGGTATGATCCCGGAATCCGTCAATGTCATCGAAGCAGTTACTCCCCGGCAGACGGCTGTTTGGCGAACACCCGTAGGGACCTTTAAATATTTTTCTATCAAAGCTGATCGCTTTGGAGGGTACACACAGTACAGAGGTGATAAGAATAAAAGGGAAGAACAAGGCAACTTTCTTGTGGCGACACCCGAAAAAGCTCTGATTGACGTTTTCTATTTTCTTAAGGGGCAGTGGACATTAGAGCGAATGGTAGAGATGCGGTTTCAGAATCTGGATTCTCTGAGGGTTAAACAGTTAAAACAATATGCCGATAATATGAAATCTCCAAAGGTATCAAGAGCAGTGGATGTGTTCATGCAAGCTTCTGGTCTTGAGGTAAAATGAGGAAGATGCCATGAAAGATGAAGCACTTTGGATCGCTCACGATGAAAACAATCCCAGACAAGCGAAAAACAGACTGAGGGAATATCTACAGCACGTCATTCTGAGGCAGTTGTTCGAGCAGGGGCTGACAGACAGACTAATTTTTCATAGTGGGACTGCCTTAAGAATACTCCACGGATTGAGGCGTTTTTCAGAAGATATTGACTTCCATCTGACGGAATCGGGCTCTCAGTTCAGTCTAAAAGGAACCCTGTCAATTCTTGAAAGAGGATTGAGGCTATCGGGTTATGGAATTTCTTTAAGAGAACAGACAGAAAGGACAGTGCAATCGCTGTTTGTGAAGTTCACCGGATTGCTTTTTGAAGCAGGAATTTCTCCCCACAGCAGCGAAGTTTTAAGCGTCAATATTAAGGTTGATACTAATCCCCCACTTGGATTTCAGACAGAACGAAACCTGGTAAATATCTATTTTCCTTTTGCGGTGAAACATCACGATCATTCTACCTTTCTTGCCGGGAAGCTGCACGCAGTCTTGCAGAGGAAATACACGAAGGGCCGTGACTGGTACGACTTGGCTTTTTATCTAAGCAGGTGGAGGGGTGTAGAACCCAATGTCGTTTATTTATATAATGCATTGCTCCAAACCGAGTGGGAGGGAGTTGAAGTGTCAAAAGGAAACTGGCGTTCGTTGGTGGCTGATAAGTCAGGAACTGTGAACTGGCAGCTTATCCGCGAAGATGTGGCACCGTTCGTTGAAAGTGAAGCTGACTTGGATTTACTACAGGAAGAAATGTTCCGTGGACTACTTTCTACTTAAGATAAGACTTTCGACCCTAATTCCGATATTGGAAGCGTGGTAACAGCACAACAGATTGTAACTCCAGCAATTAGATTTATTAACGTATTCACTTGATAAGTGAGAATTTTCTCATTGAGTAATAAGGAAGTTTTGAGGAATAAATCCAAACTTTTTAAGACTCAAATACATGGAGATAATAATGAGATTTATCTGAGAAAAGTAACTTTAGTAATATCCTTTCGCCATTTTCTTTGGCGCAAAGAAAACGGCTGCTCCAAAGGAGCTCCTCTGGAGCAAAAGAAACAGTCGC
>CAZHRR010000229.1:0-2181 GCA_964534955.1 uncultured bacterium | reverse complement strand
GAGCAAAAGAAACACCCGCTGTAGAAAAAGTGAGGCGTCTCATCTCCGCTCAGGGAATTATTCAAACCTGAGTCTTTAGTGGCTCGAGTGTAAGATTAATTGCAAACATGAATAATCCTTTTCCTTCACTCAAATGAGACTTATTTCCTCACTTTTCCTAAGGCGGAGAATCAAAACCTTTTATATCAAGCATATATCGTTGTTTTTTTAATGTTTCCACCTTCTGCTTCATAAGTCGAAGATCCCACCCGTACCGTACCGAAGGTCGGGGTACACAGGGTGTCGGGAAGAGGGGCTTCACGCGGTGTCCGCAGGATCCTTCGGAAAGGGTGTGAGTTATATTTTTCATTCCATTCCCGAAAAAGTCATTCAGGCGGACCTGCCTGAATTATTTTTAGCAGAGTAATCGGTAAATAATGAACAGATCAATATCGGAATTTGGGCTCTTTACCTTTTCATGTATAGCTATTAGAATATGAAAAATTAAAGTAAAAATTGTTGTTCTAATATTAGAATATACTTATACTGTAATAAGAAATACGAAGTATTACTATGAATCGCAGACTTAGTCCCAGAGAATTCGTAATCGCCGGCCTCCTGAACGAAGGACCCAGCCACGGTTACGAGGTCGAAAAGAAGATCGAAAGCCGGGGGATGCGCAACTGGACACAAATCGGTTTCTCCTCGATTTATCACATTCTTGGCATACTAAAGAAGGCGGGATACGTGACAAAATCGTCCAGGGTCGCTGCCGGAAAACTGCAGCAGGTCTATGAGCTGACACCCGAAGGAAAAGACGCCCTTAATGAACAGATTATCGAATCAATTACAACCATCCACCGGGGAGGAGGAGATTTCGACGTGGCTATTGCCAATACTGTTGAAATGTCCTCTGATGAAATACAAACTTTATTACAGCAACGGATCCTTAATTTAGAAGAACATGTTTCGGAATTGGAACAGTTGCGTGATGAGAGAATAAACAGCGGAATGCCAAATATCCCGGCTACAACCATTCTTTTCGACCGACCGATTGCTTTATTAAAAGCGGAATGTGATTTTCTGCAAACATACATTCAGAGGTTTTAGCTGAGAATTCATTCTCTGGAAACAAACACAAATAACATAGGAGGCAAAGAAGATAAGATGAAAACAACACTACTCACTTCACTATTTGCAGCTGGTATTTTTTTCCTATACAGTTGCGCACCTGGTCTCAGTGAATACCAATATTTGCAGGATCCACAAATAACAACTAAACCTAAACAGAAGATGATCATCGTTGAACTTCAGGGAGATCCAAGTATTACTGGTAAAGAGGCATTTTCGGCACTGATCAGCACATTCTATAAATTGAAAAAGGATGTAAAGGAAATTCAAATGAGTCCGCCTCTTGCACGCTGGCCAAAACCATTTGATACTCCACGAAGCGAATGGATAGGTATTTACGGAATCCCAGTGCCAGAAAATGTGGAAACATTACCTGAAAAGAAAAACGAATCTGATCCTGACGTTATTCTTGGATACTGGGAATACGGGAATGTAGCGGAAATTCTCCATATTGGTCCCTATAGTGAAGAAAGTAATACTATAGAAGCGTTGTATAAATTCATTGAAGAAAATGGATACAAAATAGCGGGATACCACGAAGAAGAATACCTCAAAGGACCTGGCTGGCTCTTTAAAGGCAACCCTAAAAAATATCAGACAATCATTAGATACCAAATTGAAAAGGAATAAAATAGTATATCACTCTTAAACCTAACTTACCATTACGGAAAGGCAAGATTAATTCAACCATCCTGTTTCAGAGTTCCTGGCCGGTGTGAAATGACCATGACAGGAGACCAATACAATGACTAAGATTGACTACAAAAAGGAACTTAAATACCTCTACTCCCCAACTGCTAAAGAAGTCACACTTGTAGATGTCCCGCCTATGAACTACCTCTTGATTGACGGCCGCGGCGATCCCAACACAGCGGAACAGTTCCAGCAGTCGACAGAGGCTCTCTACGGCGTTGCCTACTCCCTCAAGTTTGGGCTGAAGAAAAAAGGGATCGGTCCCGACTACACCGTCATGCCGCTGGAAGGACTGTGGTGGATGGAGGGCAGAGACGATTTCGACAAGGATGACAAGGACAACTGGTCATGGACCCTCATGATCATGCAGCCCGAGCA
>CAZHRR010000228.1:0-2254 GCA_964534955.1 uncultured bacterium | reverse complement strand
CTGCCTTCCCTCAACACAGCACAGCAGCAGCAACAGTCTACTTTCCAGTTTGCTAACTGAAGTAGTTAGTGTCTGATTCTTTTCACGGTACTCTGCCAGTCTAGATTTGTACAGAACATCGGTGAGAAAATCAGCGCTGAAGAAAAGAAGTGCCGAACAGAGAACAATCACCAGTATGGAAATTGTCGCAACGGAATTACGAGATAGAGACCACTGACGAACATCTCCGTCGCTGTCACTCATAACAACAAAGCGAACTGCCCGGGAATGTCTATTCTTTCGAAATGAAAATTTCATAACAGATTTATGGAAATGGATTGTTCGAAAATTACCCTTTTTAACATATAATTACCAACAGGAATTCAACCGAGGTAAGTCCGCAGCAAATGAGCCCGTGTGTTATGCCTGAGCCGGTGAATAGCCCTCTCTTTAAGCTGTCTGACTCGCTCGCGTGTTAAATTTAAGGACTCTCCAATCTCCTCCAGAGTTAAAGGACGGTCCAGACCAATACCGAAGTAACCGCGGATGATCTCGGCTTCCCGCTCAGGTATGGTATTCAAAACCCTGTCAATCTCGGAGTGCAGGGAAAATGCCATAATCTGGGCTTCGGGACGGTTGTCTTCCGATGATAGCAAATCCCTTAAGGCACCATGTTCAGTATCATATAGAGGTTGATCCGTAGATACGGTTTGTACTCCGTGGCGGAAAAGATTCTCCGCTTCTTCCTCAGTAATCTCCATTACTTCCGCAAGTTCTTCCATTGTGGGTTCTCGTTCGAACGTCTGCTCCAATTCATCTGACTGCTTCTTCATCCTGGAAATAGCACCTGCAACATTAGACGGGAGCCGAATGATGCGGCCCTGATCTGCGATAAACTGTAAAATAGACTGGCGGATCCACCAGACTGCGTAAGAAATAAACTTAAAGCCCCGGGATTCGTCGAAGCGATGCGCCGCCTTGATTAGGCCAATGTTTCCTTCGTTAATGAGATCTTCCAGGGCAATACGAGGAACACGATACTTATTGGCAACCGAAATCACAAACTTTAGATTGGCATTAATGAGCTGGTTCAGAGCGTCCTGGTCTCCCTCCCGGACTTTCATCATCAGCTCAACCTCTACCTCAGGGGCAAGAGGTTCGGTTTTATCTATTTCGGAAAAGTAAAGTTCGAGGGCTTTGCTTAGCCTGTCACTTTTATTGGAAGGCAAATCAGTTTCTCGCAGTCAGTACTCAACTACTCCCCGGATTCTTCAGCGCTTTGGGATTGGGTGGAGTCACCTTCTTCAGGCTCAACTGACTTGGCGGTTTCTTCAAATTCTACCCTGACCTTTTCGATCTCATCCTGTTTATCGGCAATTTTAAGCTTCAGTTCCTTCGCCTTCTCGATGTAGGAGTAGTATTTTTCATTGCCTGTAAAGGTGCTGACGTTTTCGTTCTCCGTTTCACCAAAAACAAACTCGCCAAGGGTCTGTAAGGTTTGGTCCAATTCTCTCTGAAGCTGATGTTTCTGCAGCTTGACTCTACCAATTTTAGTCATCTCTTCAGTCTTGCTTGCGGCTGCTTTTCCAAACTCTTCTGCCTTCCCAGCAGCAGTACTTCCCCAGACCTTCAAGTTCTTTTTTACATCATTCCAGAAATTCGACATTATATCTCCCTATTAGTTTTTGTAATTTATCTTCCAGGTTGTGTAGAGTCAAGCTCGTTTCACTCATTTTTTCACTCATTTTTTCATGAGCCATGTAGCCGTGTAAAACAGGCCTGCTCCTATGGCTAAAGCCTCAATCTCCAGGATCAAGTCTCGATTACGGAAGCCGAAATAGAGCCCTGACAGCACCATTAACATAGCCATCACCTGGAGCGATCTGCAAAGTACATATCTCACGATAAACTATCCCGTCTGACTAAAGTTCCTCTGACTTATCGTTAATTAGCAACAAGACCATCAAGAATGTTAAAGAATTTACATCCGCACTATTAGCCTTGTGAGAAAAAAGAGAGAAAATGAAAATTGCTACTTGAGAAGGACGAGCTTTCTTGTAATCTGTCGGTTACCTGCAGTCAGCCGATAGAAATAGACACCGCTTGCCACATTGGAAACATCCAACACCACCTCATGCTCCCCACTCACCACTTTACCACTTACCAGTTCCTCCACTTGGCGACCGGTAATATCGTAAATGATTAACTGTACGTATGTTACTACTGGTACAGAAAAACGTATTGTCGTCTGAGCATTAAATGGATTTGGATAATT
>CAZHRR010000227.1:0-2279 GCA_964534955.1 uncultured bacterium | reverse complement strand
GGAATCACTACACTAAGTAAATATTTAAAACGTAAATATGTAATTGGTGAACATTACGTTTTATCCGCAGGATGCTGTGCACATAATTATCCCGAAAATAACTCGGGACAGGCTGTTTTATCGTCGAGAGAAACAATCCGCAGGGCACAGCCTCCTGTGGAGATCCTGCGGACAAATCTGGAAACCGGAAAAAACTTTGTTCCAAAGCTGATGAATTTATGAGGGCAAATAAGATAATAGGGCAGGAGAAAATCTGGGAACGTCTCGTGGCTACACATGAAAATAATCATGTGGCAGGAGCTTATCTGTTCCACGGGCCCTCGGGAAACGGTAAGGAAGGGATGGCTATCCACTTTGCGGCGCTGCTTAACTGCCGGGCTGGAGGGAAGGAACCCTGTGGAAGCTGTATATCATGTGTCAAATTCAACACTCTGCAACATCCCAATCTGACGCTCATAGTTCCGCTGCCAAAGGATAAATCCATCAAAAAAAATGATCCGCCTTTAAAGGCGTTGAATGATGAAACCATCACTGCCCTGACAGAACTCATTGCAGTTAAAGCTAAAGATCCATATGCTAAAATCCGGCTGCCTCGATCCAATACGATTCTCATCAATTCCATTCGGGAAGTGCGGGAAAAAATATATCTGAAGGCAGTTGAAACCGGCAGGAAAATGGTACTTATATTCGATGCAGATCTGTTAATGACAGGGGAGGGCTCATCTGCTAATGCTCTATTAAAGATCCTCGAAGAACCTCCTCCTGAGACTTCCTTCATCTTAACGTCAGATTATCCTGTACGGCTTGTGGAAACAATCAGGTCGCGATGTCAGCAGCTGTTTTTCCCTCCTGTGCCTGCTGAAACTTTGGAGCTGTATCTTCAGGAAGCAGTGGATAAATCTGCAGAAGATGTCCGGTTGATTGCTCATCTATCTCAGGGAAATGTACACATGGCTAAACACCTCATCAGCGAGGATTTAGCGGAAGTGCAGAACCTTTTGACTTCTCTGGTAGAATGGATGACGAAACCGACTGAAAGGGGCTGGAGATCATTCATCCATCATGCTGCTTCAACATTCCGGACCAATCCCCAGGAACTGAATTTCCATTTCCAGCTTCTCAGTTACTGGTTCCGGGATGCACAGCTTATCCAGAAGATGGATGGCAATGCCTCCGTTATCCTTGAAGGGATAGAGAGTCGTTTGAAGGAATTCGCAGGACAATATCCCAACGGTGATTTCGCCACGATAGTTCAGGCATTAGAGACTTGTTCCAGTTCGCTTTCCCGTAACTATAACCTAAATTTAGTGATAACCAATCTACAGTTCGGTATTCAGGAGAGCCTTCAAGGTTCTTCAGGATAGAGAAACATGAAAAAATTCTACATCACCACACCTATCTACTACGTCAATGACGAGCCTCATATAGGTCACGCTTACACGACCATACTGGCGGATGTTCTGGCTCGCTACCATCGTGAGGAGGGGGATGATGTTTTCTTCCTCACTAGAACAGCAAAGGAAACAAACAATGATCGCACTCCGCCTGTCTACCGTCGTGATAGCACAGTCAGGTAGTAGTTCAATAATAATGAGCATAAACACGGTGAAGATGTCTACAAGGGCATATTCAACACCTAACGGAGTTGTATTTTGTCGGTCATTCTTGTGCTATAAATATTGGGCTCCTGTTGGAGTCTAAAAACGTGAGTATAAAGGAGGCAGATATTGTTGATGCCATTGATAGTAAAAACTTGGAAGATATTCATAGTTATGGACCCGAAATTTATTAATCCCATAGGGATTGAATATTTATAGCAATGAAAGAAACCGATGACCGAACTCCAGAGTTCTACAAAAGGGGATAGCTAATGGCAAACACCTTCACACAAATCTACATTCAAATTATCTTTTCTACTCAATCAAGACAAAACCTGATCAGTAAAGAAATAAAAGACGAGATATATAGATACATCACAGGCATTGTTCAAAACAAGGATCACAAACTCATCACTATTAATGGTATGCCTGACCATGTTCATATATTCACTGGGATCAAGCCAAAGGAATCTATTTCTGATTTGGTTCGAGATATAAAAAAGGACTCTTCAAATTTCATCAATTCAGAAAACTGGATTCGAGGAAAATTTAACTGGCAGGAAGGATATGGAGCGTTTTCTTATGGACATTCTCAAATAGACGATGTTTTTCAATACATTCAAAATCAGGAAAAGCATCATGAAAAACAGACGTTTAAGCAGGAGTATTTAGGCTTCTTGA
>CAZHRR010000226.1:0-2290 GCA_964534955.1 uncultured bacterium | reverse complement strand
GTCCCAGAAGGGCTTAATTTGAAGTGAGAAATGTTAGGTAGTTATCTTCATTAACAGAATATTTAGAAACAATTTCTATAGTATCACGATAAGAAGAATAATCAATTTCCTCACTATTTCCTTCATTTTTAGATACATTTCCACTGAGGGAAATTCCCCATCTTATGGATTTATTGTCAGAAACCCATTTCTGGTAAGAAATAACCGAACCTTGGAAAGACTTGAGAGTAAAATTATTACTTATCTGAAAAAGAAGCGCTCTCTTCTCTACGAATTGGGCATCATCAGTAGAATCATCTCCAGCGAATAAGTTCATCACAGGAAGAGATATTGTGAGTATAACGAGGAATGATGTGAGTTTCCTAATCATGGTCAACCTCCTTAGTGTATACAATACATCAATTAAATCAGCAGGGTAAAACAAGTTCTAATCACACTTGCAGTTTACCATCTTACCTTTAAGATTGCACCCATTAACTTCGTTTATGGATACTTTTTCAATTGTATTGTTCAGAGGAAAATTAGTTCCGTTTGGAGAAAAAGACACTCGCAGATAATTAGGAGTTAACCCTGAATAAGTACCGTCCTCCTGCTGATTCTCAATGAGTACAGGTAAATTCTGTCCTACAAACCTCTGAGCATATTTCTGCTTCTTCATGATTCCGATCTCCCGCAGAACGGCACTCCGCTCCTTTTTCACTGGTTCAGGTACTTGATCAGTCATCCTTGCCGCCACCGTCCCCTCCCGGGGTGAATAGCGAAAGATGTGGAGATAGGTGAACGGCAGTTCCGCTACACACTTCTCCGTCTCCTGAAACTCCGCTTCATTTTCACCCGGGTGACCTACGATTATATCCGTTCCGATAGCCGCATCCGGAAGAATAGCTGTTATACGCTGTATCACTTCAAGGTATTCTTCATATCTGTATTTCCGCTGCATTGCCGACAATATTGTATCAGATCCCGACTGGAGCGGTACATGCAGGTGTGGGCAGATATTCTGCCGTTCTTTCACGAGGTAAAGCAGTTCGCCGGTAATTGTGTTCGGCTCGATGGAGCTGACCCTAATCCGCTCTAAACCATCAATATCGCTCAAACCGGACAGGAGGTCGTGAAGAAGGTAGATTCGTCCATTTTCGTACCGATACGTCCCCACATTGATGCCTGTGAGTACAATCTCGCGGAAGCCCTCGTCCACCAGCCGTTTTGCCTCGTCAATAGCATTTTCAAAGTTCCGGCTGCGCGCTTTTCCCCTTGCGAACGGGATGATGCAGTAGCTGCAGTAATAATTGCACCCTTCCTGAATCTTCAGGAACGCCCGAGTTCGGGAAGAGGAAGAGACAAAGAGCGATTCGTCGTAACTGTCTATCTCGCCGCTCTCATCCACAAAAATCAGCGGTTCCTCGCTGTCATTAGTTCGATCCAGATAATCGAACAGGTGATGCTTCTCGGCAGTACCGAGGATAAAATTCACTCCCTCAATTGCCTCCACCTCATCCGGACGAATCTGGGCATAGCAGCCGGTAACGACGATTCTCCCGTTTGGTGAAGCTTTAACCGCCTTTCGGATAGCAGCCCGGCTCTTGGAATCGGCCTGGTTTGTCACAGTGCAGGTGTTGATAACCGAGATGTCGGCAGGCTCGCCAAACGGTAAAATGTCATAATCTCGCTGGGCAAACTCCCGCTGTATAGCGTTCGTTTCGGATTGATTCAGCTTGCACCCCAGCGTATGCAGGCTCGCCTTCTTTTTGCCGTTCGACTTATTCATGTAATTCTAATTTAAGAAGAAAATACACCATGAAGAAGTCTGGTGAATGGTGGATTAGTGAGTGGTAGGCAAAGGCTAAGGCTAGGTGAATAAAAGCATTAGTCATTGGGTATTAGGAAATCAAAAAACATTTGGACGCAGATTTACAGGATTGTAAAAAAGGTTTTTGTTTATCATGACTATCTGCGAAATCTGCGTCCTGTTGATCCTTTAAATAGAAAATAGTCAACCGACAATTATTAATTTCTCTTAGCGAGAGACTAAAGACACACGCTAAACCAAATAAACCCTGATAAATCAGGCTGTCAATCTTACAGGACGCTTCACCTGCCATGCCCGCTTTTGATTTTAGGGCGAATAGGCGTTAACGCCCTATAGGCGGCTTAAGACGTATTTCTTTGATTTGGCGTGCTCGATTACGGGCTCATGTGTGTAATTCATCATTTTTTGTTCATGTAAATCTTATCTTCTTCAATCGAAATCGAAAATTATGAGGTTCGCACAATTTATTGTCGAATTAAG
>CAZHRR010000225.1:0-2302 GCA_964534955.1 uncultured bacterium | reverse complement strand
TACCCACACTAATCGGTGAAGTACCTAAAATATTAATGCGGATATCTGATACCAGTGTAATAGCAACTATAGGGGATCACCGACAGCGCTAAATAACCGTCTGAACCATGTTTTCATAATGTCAGGATGAACATGATGTAAATTCAGAAGGTTTCGGACAGTGATGTAAAACAAAAAAGAGACAGATCGGTGAAGTTTTACCAAGTTTATACTATAAACCACACCGTTAAAATATAACCTGAACAAATCGGTTCTTATATACGATGAGCTATCGTATATTCTGCCATGAAAGTAACCGCACTAATCCCCGAAGAACTTATTACGGAAGTCAAAGAATTGACGCAAGGCAAGAATATAACCGATTCGTTAATTAAAGCGCTGTCAGAGTGGGTGGATATCAAAAAAATAAAGGAATTGAATCTACAAGTGTCCGAAGACCCTTTGGAATTCAAGCCAGGTTTTGATGCCGAGTCAGCTAGAGAAACAAACCGTACGTGATCGTTGTTGATACGTCTGTTTGGGTTGAATTCTTCAAAAGGGATTCCTCCGTTTTTCCCAAATTAAAATCACTCCTTGAAAGGGGAGAAATCCTCGCCACCGAACCCGTCTTCGGTGAACTGATACAGGGAGCTAAAAACAGACGGGAGCGTGATATTATTTCCAGTTACTGGAATCATCTCCCCAAATTCTCCATGAACGGTATTTTTTTCAAAGCTGGCATGGAATCGGGAAAAAACAGATGGCTGGATAAGGGCATCGGCCTGATTGATTCGTCCATATTAATGTATGTCAGAGAACAGAACTGCAAAGTCTGGACGTTTGATAAGAAACTCTTATCTGTCTTAGAATATGACGAACAGTATTAACTTTAATTATCCACAGGATCTTGAGATTCGCAACAAAAGACACTAAATCGACAAAAGACTGATAACAAAGGATTTAGAAAAATACTACAATTATTTCCTTCTTTTTTTCTTTTACTTCGTGAATCATAGCGTCCTTCACGGCTAAGTGAATTAATCAGATTACAAGATATACCGACTCAAATCCTGATCTTTCACAATCTCCGCCAGCCGATTCCGTACCATTTCCTTGGTCACTGTTATGATCTTCTCCTTTCCTGATGTCTCGAACAGGATATCTTCCAGCAGAGTGGTCATGATGGTGTGCAGTCGCCGGGCGCCGATGTTCTCTGTGGCATCGTTCACTTCTGTGGCGATGCGGGCGATCTCGCGAATAGACGCTTTGTTGAACTTCAGGGTAACCCCTTCCGTCTCTAAGAGTGCTGAATACTGTTTTATGAGCGCATTATCCGGATAAGTCAAGATCTTCACAAAATCGTCTTCCGTCAGATTGTCCATCTCCACACGGATGGGGAACCGACCCTGCAGCTCCGGAATCATGTCAGATGGCTTCGCTACATGAAAGGCTCCTGCGGCGATGAAGAGAATATGATCTGTCAGGATGACGCCGTACTTGGTGACCACACTGCACCCCTCCACCACCGGTAGAATGTCTCGCTGCACTCCCTCCCGGGAGACATCAGGACCGTGACCACCGCCATTGCCCACAATCTTGTCAATCTCATCCAGAAACACGATACCGGACTCTTCCACCCGCCGCATTGCTTCCCGCATCACTTCATCGTGATCAATGAGCTTTCCGGCCTCCTCGATGGCGAGAATCTTCCGCGCTTCGGAAACTGACGTCCGCCGTCGCTTGCTTTTCTTCGGAATGGAACTCCCAAAAATATCCTGCAGGTTCATCCCCATCTCCTCAATCCCGACAGGGCCGAAGACCTGCATGAACGGCACTGATTCATCTGCTACATCAATTTCCACCACCCGTTCTTCGAAACTTCCGGATAAGAGTCTCTTCCGGAGCTTTTCCCTCGTCCGCAGACGCCGCTCCAGAACCTCCGGATCTTCCTGTTTCTCGCTTCCGTTGGTGGGAAAGAGCAGATCGAGTATGCGTTCATTGGCAAGATCTTCCGCTTTTTCCTCTACACTTGCTTCAGCTTCCTTGCGGACGGTAGAAACAGAAATGTCAGTTAGGTCACGGATGATGGATTCCACATCCCGACCCACATAGCCCACCTCGGTGAACTTAGACGCTTCGACTTTCACAAAGGGTGCATTAGCAAGGTTTGCCAGTCGGCGGGATATCTCCGTCTTACCTACACCAGTGCTTCCGATGAGGATGATGTTGTTGGGCATGATTTCATCCCGCATCTCGCCTTCCACCTGTTGCCGGCGCCAGCGGTTTCGGAGAGCAATCCCTACTGCTTTCTTGGCTTTCTCCT
>CAZHRR010000224.1:0-2340 GCA_964534955.1 uncultured bacterium | reverse complement strand
GATATTGAACTATAATTTTCTCAGCCTTATATTCCACAAAACTTAGATATAGAGGAGGGTAGTTTTGGGATAACCCGATCCAATATATTTGATAGGCTTTTATTAGTAATCAAATTCCTGCCGTACCTGTACGCCCAAAAAGCAAATAGAGCCGTCTTCTATTTCGATGATACCAATATCTCCGAAGAAGAAATCATTCAAGAAGAATCGAAAAAATGAGGAGTAACCAGTAATGTTCAATCGTCTAATAAGGAGCTTAATTCTCTGTTTAACGCTTTCAATCACAAACGCAGCAGCTCAGGGGCTTCAATCTCAGACACAAATCAGCATAGAGCAAGAGAGCGTCCACGTTATTACAATGAGTATAAGGCTTGGTAATCTGGAATCTGACTTGATATCAACTGAGCACGGTACATTCGCGCGGCTTTCACTGCCGGGTTATCACAGATCGAATATGATCGGTGAACCGGAGCTTCCGGAAATACACCAGTTGATACAAGTCCCATTTGGGGCGGAACCAAGAATCGAGATTACGAGTGATCGTGTAGCGGAAATATCCGTAGGGGATTTGGGTGTTGAAGCTGCCGTATATCCTGCTCAGCCGTCACTCTCTAAAAGTCAGTCGCCTGATGATGTTCCGTTTGAATGGAAAGAAGAAATGTATAATCGGGATGATTTCCTGGGAGGTGACCTGGTGGAGGTTAAAGATGAAGGTGTTCTACGTTCAGTCCGTATAGCGAATCTTATAATCAGGCCAGTAGAGTACAATCCTTTACAAGGCAATCTCAGGCTTCATCATGATATGGAAATTACAATTTATTTAGATGGTGCAGACATAGCCAAGACTCGGGAGATGAAAGAGTTGTATTATTCACCACACTTTCAAGGTCTATTTACATCCCTAAAAAATTGGGAGGGTTATTCACCTGAAGGATTGACAGAGTTACCATCCACTTATGTTATTATTGCTGATTCCATGTTTGAAGTCCAGCTTCAGGATTTCGTCCAATGGAAAACGGAGAGGGGATTTGTTGTCGTGGAAGGATACCTCGATGACATAGGTGGATCTAAGGAGGAGATCAGGGCTTACATCCAGAACCTCTATGAGAATCCTACCGCCGAAGTCCCGGCCCCATCGTTTGTGCTATTAGTTGGTGATGTGGCGCAGGTCCCTACTTGGAACGGGACTGCAGGCTACCATGTTACGGACCTTTACTTCTGTGAATTCACGGGAGACATGCTGCCTGATATCATGTACGGGCGATTCTCTGCTACCAATGAAACTGAACTGCAGGCGCAGATTGATAAAACGCTTGAATACGAACAGTTCACAATGCCTGATCCTTCATTTCTTGGCGAAGTGGTTATGATATCTGGCGTAGATGCCAGTCATGCACCTACGTGGGGTAACGGTCAGATTAATTATGGCACAACATATTATTTCAATGAAGACCACGGGATTTTATCCCATACCTATCTCTATCCGGAATCAGGGAGCAGCGGCACTCAGATTTTCAATGATGTCTCTGCCGGAGCTGCCTACGTGAACTACACGGCCCACGGAAGTCAGGATTGCTGGGCTGACCCCTATTTCAACATTAGTATGATCGAGGAGCTGGAAAACGCTCACAAATATCCAACTGTGGTTGGGAACTGCTGCCTGACCAACGCTTTTGATACTCCGCTCTGTTTTGGTGAAGCGTGGCTTCGGGCGGAAGAGAAGGGTGGGATCGGTTATATCGGCGGATCTAACAGTACTTACTGGGATGAAGATTACTGGTGGGGAGTAGGCAGCGGTCCCATTGTAGCGAATCCCACTTACGAGGAGACGGGTCTGGGAGCATACGACTGCCTCTTTCATGATCACGGTGAATCCGTAAGTGACTGGTGGGTTTCCAACAGCGGGCTGATTATGGCCGGGAATCTTGCTGTGGCGGAGGCTGGCAGCGGGATGATTGACTACTACTGGGAAATATACCATCTCATGGGGGATCCTTCAGTGGTGACCTATCTTGGCGTACCAGATGAGAACATCGTGTATCACGACCCTGTAATCATGGTAGGTGCCGATGATTTTACGGTAAATGCAGAGCCTTACTCATATGCAGCTCTCTCCATGAATGGCGAGCTGTATGGCAGTGGTTTAGTTGGACCAGAAGGTACACTCTATCTTGACATTGAGCCGTTCCAAGTACCGGGAACTGCAAAGCTGGTTGTAACAAAGCAGAACCGGCAGCCTTTTATTACGGATGTTTACGTGGTTGTTCCCGAAGGCCCCTACGTCACCTTCGATTCCTACACGGTGAATGACATCAACGGCAACTTTGACGGTACAGTGGA
>CAZHRR010000223.1:0-2351 GCA_964534955.1 uncultured bacterium | reverse complement strand
TCTGGTGACTTCCATTCCCATGGCTTATGTAGCTGGGACATTGAAATTACCTGAGGTGATTTTCCAAGTTTTGTTGCTAACGACGCTCATTTTTGTAGTTATCAGGATATATTTCCTGAATAACCTGAGATTTTCTTTTCGATTATCCGGTGCGCCTAAATGGATTTTCATTTTTGGACTGGGTGGCCTTTTAGGTTTTGTGGCTGGTACTGTTGGTATTGGAGGAGGGATATATCTGGTGCCATTGATTATCATGTTCGGTCTGGGCAGTGAAAAGGAAGCCGCGGCCGCTGGAGCACTTTTTATCTGGGTGAATTCTCTGGTGGGAGTAATTGCAAGGGCTCAAAAAGGAACCTTTGACCCTGAATTTATTCTACCTCTCGCAGTTGCAGTTGCCATAGGGGGATTTTTTGGTTCATACTTAGGGTCAGTCAAGTTTGAAGCTAAAGCTATTCAGAAAGTCATGGGAGCAGTGATCATCGTTGCTATCATCTTTTTGTTAAAGGAAATTGTTTAGATGTCACTAAGTCTCAAAGTCACGAAGAAAAAAAGATGACACAGAGTACACCCCGATACGGTCATTCTTCCCTACCTGCCTGCGCTGCCGCTACGGTAGACAGGTGGGGAAGGCAGAGAATCACAGAGGACCCCAGAGGTAAATATAAATTTTCTTGGTGTCTTGCCTGCCCGCCATCGGTCGGGCGGGGTGTCTTTGTGGCAAAAAGGAAATAATATGATATCAGTTCAAGAAGCAAAATCCGTAATTCGGAAATTTATTCCAATTTTGGGGACTGTAACCGTTGCACTTAATAATGCTGGGAATCGAGTTCTTGCACAGGATATCACGGCTGCTTTTCCAATGCCCAGGTTTGACAATTCCGCCATGGATGGTTTTGCAATACGTTCAGTGGATACGGAAGGTGCCAGTAAATCTAATCCTGTTACATTGAAAATGGTGGGTGTCAGCTCTGCGGGCAGACCAAGTGAAGTTACTATCGGACCTGGTGAATGTGCTCAATGCATGACCGGTGCAAAGATTCCGTATGGTGCCGATACTATCGTCATGGTGGAAGATACCAGCGGTTTTTCTGATAGAGACGTAGTCGAAATCTTTATGGAAGCTCAACTTGGAAAACATGTTCGCAAAAAAGGGGAAGAAATCCGGGAAGGGGATGTTTTAATTCCAAAAGGGACCGTACTGTCTCCAGGCGAAATCGGAACATTAGCCACCTTTGGATATGGAGAAATGTCCGTTGCGAAAAAACCGCGGATCGCCATTTTTGGAACAGGAGATGAGTTGGTAGAACCCGGGGAGAACTTAAAACCCGGGCAGATTTACAATTCAAATCTCTACGTCTTCACAGAATTGGCTGAACGATCAGGAGCAGATATCATCATGCGGGATGTAATCAAGGATGACCGAGAATCATTGCGTGAATTCTTGGAAGAAGCGTTGGATACCTGTGATGTAGTCATCTCATCCGGCGGTGTTTCCATGGGACGGTTCGACTATGTGCGGGAAATTTTCATGAAATTGGGAGTACAGGAACATTTCTGGAAAGTAGCTCAAAAACCAGGAAAACCGCTCTTTTTCGGAACAGGTGGATCCACATTGATTTTTGGCCTGCCTGGGAATCCTGTCTCAGCTTATATTGGCTTCATGGAATGGGTCTGGCCAGTTTTAGATGAGATGATGGGCAAACCAGCACAAAATGTATTAGCAGGAAGATTGAAAACACCCTTCCCCCGGGAGAAAATAAAGTATCGCTTCTTATTTGGAAATGCATGGATGGAAGATGGGAAGTTAGTATGCAAGCCGTCCACAAAAGTAGGTTCACACATGATATCCTCATCGCTGGAATCCAATTGTATCCTGAGCAGTGAACCGGGAGAAGAACCACTACAAGTTGGTGATCAAATTCGGATAAAAATATTACCGTGGAAGGTTATTTAGGACACAGAGATCTCGGAGAGACACAGAGGGCCACAGAGAAGAAATGATATTAACTCCAAAAGAATTGCAGAAGTGGTTGGATAAGGGTAAGTCCTTTAGAGTTGTGGATATCCGTACGGAAGAACAGCGGGAAATGGATTCGGTTGTCGGTCTGAAGACTAGAATAGCGACTGAAGATGAACTCGATCTCACTACAATGGACGGTAAACTTGTGGTGCTCATTTGCCATTACGGTCTAATCACTGAGCAACTCATTGGGGAATAAGGTTATTTAATAACTGAAGATTTTTTAGGACACAGAGATCTCGGAGAGACACAGAGGGCCACAGAGAAGAAATGATATTAACTCCAAAAGAATTGCAGAAGTGGTTGGATAAGGGTAAGTCCTTTAGAGTTG
>CAZHRR010000222.1:0-2417 GCA_964534955.1 uncultured bacterium | reverse complement strand
GTATTCTTTACACGTCGTATTCCCTCTGCGAGTCCATGAATGAACACGCTAAATCGAAAAAAGAATCCCGCAATTGCGGGACCCCGAAGGTTCGGGGTACTTTTTTTGACTGAGCGTGGGGGTTTACCCCCTCGCATTAACCCCTTTTTTATTTACAAGAAGTTCCTCCGATTATTCCCGCAAAATGTACTCCGCCACTTGTGAAATCCTTTATATAAATGAATATCTAAGGTTGCAGAAAACTACAACTTATTTTTGGGGGAAGTCCTGTTAGTACTCTTCTGAAGTTCCCCCGAAATATAGCGACGTGTAAACAGTCTAAAGGATACATCTCCAAGATTTAACTTTTGTTGAAATTATCGTGTAACGTAGAAACGTAATATTGCTGTTTGTTAATGGAAATGAACTGTTATTGAAATAGATGGAATGAGTGTGAATTTATTTTGGTAATCTTGAGATTTAGGAACTACCTGAAAAGAAGGTATAACAGAAAATGTTCTTTCACTTGTGGACAAAGAAGGATTCGATTCAGATTTTACTCTCAAGATAGAATCAGACAAATATAACCCGGCAAGACCTCCGGCCATCATCATCGTTTCTGCAGTTTTAGAGTCATCTACTTCTATGATTATTGCTACTCCAGATGCGAAAGCAATACCAGAACCCGTGCCCAACATGCTAAGGGTGAACTGTCCAAAAGTGTAATCTCGACCCCTAATGAATTTATCCATTAATAGAGTCCCGCCGATAGTGGTTGCTGTTCTGAAGGCGCGGCCATCACTTTCTTCAAAGTCCATATTAAATAAATCAGACAGCATCGACCCATATATCCAACCCAACCAGCGTCCTTGAAAAAGCATTAGAGCGTCGCCAAAAGTGTAGGACTTGTGTCCGAAATATCTGTGACCCAAGAAAATTGCCAGGGGATAGGAAGATAAATCAAAAAGTGTATGTCTCTTCACCCATTTATCATGATCTTTGCGCCACCGTTTATGTTCTTCAGATTCATCCCCAAAATAATCTTCGTTATTTTCAGGCTCTTCGGGTTCTTCATCAAAAAGATGGTGAAATTGCCTCACGGTATAGGAGCCTATTTCTCCCCAGAGAGTAAGAGACCACGACTGACCGTGAGATGGTTGTAACTTATTATAAAGATAGTCGCCAGCATAGATACCTGCAGGTATAGATGCCATGAGAACCCAGGTTGAAGTCTTTGTATCTTCGTCTTCAGCCCATAGATCAAGCAGGGTATTAATACCCCAACCATATCTGAATCCCAATCCAGATCCAACCCGCATCATCTGTGCCCTGGCATGGGATATTTCCATGTTTTTAGTGTATTGATAAGTGAGGTAAAATGCGCCACCAAGAGATATCATCTCTGTCCCTACATACCATTTATAATCCTCTGCGCCCAATACAGATGGTATTGCCCAGCCATACAGCCCAGCGCCCCAAACCATGTTTTGCGCAACAAGCGGCCATCGACCAGATTGATCCAATTCTTGAGGTAGTGTTTGTTCATAGACGCTTTTTAAAACTTCAATTTCCTCATTTGAAAGGTCTAAGGAATTTTGAAGAGTATTGAGAATTGCTTTCTCGTTTCTATCGATTAGTCCATCTTGAAGAGCTGTTTCGTAAGCAGATCTGTATATCTGTTTTAAATCAACTGTAGACATCCTGGTATCAATTTCTGACACCTGATTACTGCTCTGCTGTGCTACAGCAGTAACAGACAGTAACATTGCTATTATAATTAAAGACAATTTTTCCAAATCAAACTATCCTACTGAAATAAGTATAGTCAAAATTTTCTTTCCAACTACTTACTATCAGATATTTACAGGATTCTATTCTAATTTCGATTGATATCCAATAGTTGTTCATGGTTTGTTACTACAAGTCTACTACGCAGGGGAATAAGAATCAAGAGTTAGTACTCTTGTTTTGTAATTATTACAGGTTTGTATACATCTCTATCAATATCCGAGATACCAAAGATCTTTCGCCATTTTCTTTGACGCAAAGAAAACGGCTGCAAAAGAAACAGTCGCTGTGGAAAAATCTGGGGAGAGAGTATTTGCCTTCGGGACGCTTTTAAACTCATCCCGACAAGTATGTCGGGACTCAGACAGTAAAATCGTCTTGATCCTGCGGCTAATCCACTCTCTTTATCCCAGATTTTCCCAAGGCGACAAACAAAACATGAAAATTACTGGTGATTCCGCCGGTCCTAAGGGACTACGTAGAGCTGGTGGATCGTTGTTCTCTGGAAAAATATTAATCAATATCGGAATTTGGGACTCTTGTTTTGTAATTATTACAGGTTTGTATAAATCTCTATCAATAAACAGTTGTTTTCAACTGCATGCCTGTGTTATGAGTTAAAATGTATCGTAGAGGCCTATTGCCTCATA
>CAZHRR010000221.1:0-2423 GCA_964534955.1 uncultured bacterium | reverse complement strand
GTCCCATGATATTATCTCCTAATATATGTGGGAATATATGTGTATTACATTTAATATGCCAGTTTATTCTGTCACTTTCTGTTGTTAACCAAAGATCAAGGAATTGTAAATTAGCACTAAAGTTCCGGCACGTTTTTTCATTTCTACCCGCACGACTAGAGTCGTTCCCGCCACAAAGAAGGCCTGCCCGACTACTTCGTTCAGGCGGGCCTGCCCGACTGATAGCAGGCGGGCAAGCAGGTGGGTGAGCAAGCAGCCTTAGCCTCTTCGAAAACTTTGCGTTTCTTGGCGCCCTTCGCCTGCCCTGTAGGGAGGAACGACCGTATCGGGGTGGCTATTCATAAAAGTCAATGCATCCCGTTCTGTGGATAATTTTGTTTGGATGAATATATCAGATGACGTTATATTATATCATTATGAGAACAATAATAAACATACCACAACGTTATATAGATGCCTTGGCTGATATTTGTCAACGCGAGAAAATTTCTCGTGCCGAAGTAATCCGCAGAGCCATCGATAATTACCTTCAGCGGAAAACTACCAGTGATGACACGGATATTGCCTTCGGTATATGGAAAACAAAAATATCCGATGCTCTTGAATACGAAGATAATCTAAGATCCGAATGGATATAGATTGAAGGCGGTTTTCGATACCAATATTCTCGTAGATTTTTTACTCGGGATTGAAGAAGCAAAACAGGAATTGAGCCTATATGATCAATCTTATATCAGTATCGTTACATGGATGGAAGTGATGGTCGGCGTCAGTGAACCAGATGAGGAAACTGTACTTCGTCAATTTTTGAACAAGTTCGATATTCAATACATTTCTCAAGATATAGCTGAAAGAGCAGTTCAAATTAGACGAAAAGAAAAAATACGTTTACCAGATTCAATTATCTGGGCTACGTCTCAGGAACTGGGGCATATCCTGGTAACCAGAAACACGCAGGATTTTCCTGCTGAGCATCCCACTATACGAGTGCCGTACACAATCTGATTCTATTGGGACGTATATGTTGGGGTTGACAGTATGGTTAAGTCAATATTTTGGAAAAAACACTATTAATCTACAGCTTCTGCCTTCTCCTTAGCCTCCATGCCCGTCGTAACAATAATGAAGATGGGAGCCTTCGCCTTCCTGTCCCGCCCGCCTGACATCTTTCCTACCTGTCGTACCGACAGAGCAGACAGGCGGGCAGGTAGAGAACCTGCGACCGTACGGGAAGCTTTAACCCTTAATAATCCGCAATCGCTCCATTTTTCTATGCAATAGAGCATGGTCAATTCCCAACTCTTTCGCAGCCCGGGTTTTTACCCAGTTGTTTCTCTCCAAAGCATCAAGAATTAACGAGCTTTAATATTTGTTGAGGTTCTCATTCAGATGGGATGTCTCACCTTCCTGCTCATAATACAATACAGCGGGAAGGTCGGAAGCCTGAATGATATTTTTCCCGGAAAGGATGATAGCCCTTTCAAGAACGTTCTTTAATTCCCTTCCGTTACCAGGGAGAGAGTACTTCTCGAGTAGATCAATTGCTGAGGGATCAAGGGTTATTTCGCGTCCTCGATCAGAACCTAATTGACGCAGTAGATGTTTGGCAACTGGGATAATATCTTCTATTCTCTCACGAAATGGTGGTATGTCAATCGTGACCACACTCAAACGGTAAAAAAGATCATCTCTAAAATTTTCTTTCTCAACTTCCTCTTTAAGATTTCCATTTGTTGCGGAAATAATCTGCACGTCAACGTTTACTGGTTTATTCCCACCGATTCTAAAGAACTCCCCATCCTCGATAGCTCTTAACAGCTTGGCCTGAAGGTCAATGTGCAGCTCGGATACTTCATCGAAAAAAAGAATTCCCTTATCAGCCAATTCAAATTTCCCTTTTCTCCTGGCAGTCGCTCCTGTAAATGCTCCCTTATCATACCCGAACAATTCACTTTCCAGCAAATCTTTTGGTATAGCAGCACAGTTTATAGGAATAAATGGATGATTCTGTCGGGAGCTTTGTAAATGGAGATTCCGGGCAACAAGCTCCTTACCTGTTCCCGTTTCACCCTGAATGAGACAACTTGACTGGGCATCCTTAGCAACTTTCTCAATTGTTTTCTTGATGAGTTTAATTGCGTTACTCTTACCAATGATTTTGTACGATCCAAATTCTTTTTGTAACCTTTCTTTTAATATCGCTGCTTCAATTTCCAGACTTTCCGAACGCTTGCGCTCCTTAAGTAATTTGTCAACCCGAACTGAAAGCTCACCTTTACTAAATCCCTTTCCAACAAAATCATCTGCCCCTGCTTTCATAACTTCTACTGCATTTCCTACAGTCTCATATCCTGTTATTCCCAGAACAGTTGGTCGATAAGTTTGCTCTTTTGCTTTCCGAATGACATGGAGTCCATCGTTTA
>CAZHRR010000220.1:0-2426 GCA_964534955.1 uncultured bacterium | reverse complement strand
TAACACCACCGGTTAAAAAGTCGTCACATCACAACGGTTGAAATTTAGGCAGTATCAACGGAAGAAAAGTCGTCACCCCCGCGAAATACCTCTAGAATGGAAATAACAACAAATTCATTCAACATGAGGTACAACATGAGCAGGAGTGGCGACTACAGTATGTTAACACAGACACGAGAGAGATTGAAAGCTGAAGGAAAAAACCCTAATAATATTTCTCTATTAGCAAGAGAAACAAAGTTATCGAGAGATACCGTCAGGAAGTACCTTCAGGAAGGGGTTCAACCTCACAAAAGCAAGGGGCGAACCCGTCCATCGAAGCTGGATCCACATAAAGAATTCCTTAGCGAACAGTTTGACTACGGGAACTTCAATTGTGAATCGTTATTTGATCGGTTGAGAGACCGAGGATTTACCGGAGGCATAACTATTCTCCGAGAATATGTACGCCAGTACCGTCCTGAACCTGAGAAATTGAGTGTCCCTGGAAGAACCATGCGGTTTGAGACATTGCCGGGGGAACAGGTCCAGATGGACTGGGGTTTTGTCAGCTACCTAGATGGGCGGAGAAAGAAACAGAAGAAGCTTGCCTGTCTAGTTATGATCTGTGGATTGAGTCGAATGCGGTACGTAGAGTTTTTCACCTCAGCAAGACAAGAGAATCTGTTCATCGGGATGATCCATGCATTCCAGTACTTTGGAGGGATCCCTGAGACAATTTTAACCGATAACATGAAGAGTGTCGTTCAGTCGAGGAACAAGTTCTCAGTCGTCTTCAATCCCAAGTATGAAGTATTCATGTCAGAGTTGGGATTCTCTACCCGCCTGTGCAAGGTCAGAACTCCCCAAACCAAGGGGAAATCAGAACGACTTGTTGACTATGTGAAGAACAACTTTTTCCCGGGCAGAGAGTTTGGGAATCTGGTGGAACTGAATGTACAGGCACAGCACTGGTGTGATCAGGTGAATGATAAAACTCATGGCACTACCGGTCTGGTTCCCGCTGAAGAACTCGAGGAAGAGCGGAGACATCTGAAGATACTTCCTGGTATGGAAGTTCTTGATCGATATCTTTGGCTGCAGAGAAGCGTGAATCTTGATGGGATGATTAGCTATGAGGGAAGCAAGTATGGGATCATCTACAGCTGTCATGAGAAGAAGGTGCGAATAACCCGGCAGGGAGGACAGGTTCTTATTATTGGGTCTGATGGCTCACTGGTGGGAGAGTACCAGATCGTAGCTCATAAAAAAATGTACTACCATGACCAGCAGTGGCCGAACGATTATGTTCGGGAGAATGGGAGAGGACGGAGAAAATACGGCTATGCGAAGAAGGTAGATCGTCAGATGGATTTCGTGTTTCCTGACGGCAGTGATCTCAGCCTCTACGATTCCACGGCCGGAGGTGAGTTCTAATGGATGCATACCAGTGTTTGGCAGACCATATGAACAGTTTGGGATTGCAGATCTCGGGAACTGAATTGGCAAAGCTTGCCGTAGAGGCAGGGAAAGAGCAGATGGAGAATATTGAGTTTCTCTCTCATGTGGTAGGTCATCTGCAGGAGGAGAAACGTCAGCGGTCATTTGACATGCTCCTGAAGCTTTCCGGTATTCCGGTACAGAAGACCCTGGAATCCTTCGACTTCAGCTTTCAACCTGAGCTTGATCAGCAGCAGATCCAGCAGTTAGCTACCCTGGACTTCGTGAAAGCGAAGGAGAACATCATATTCATGGCAAAACCAGGTCGGGGGAAAAGCCATCTGGCTATGGGATTGGGGTTACGCTGCATTAGGCAGGGGCTGAAAGTCTATATGGCGACATTAACCCAGATTATTGAAAAACTGAAACAGGCTGAGCGATTAGGAACATTAAGCAATCGTAAATGGGCGGCTTATTCCCGTCCCTCAGTACTGATCATTGATGATGTGGCAAGCCGGCAGCTCGATAAAAGCGGCTGTGAACTGTTTGCAGAATTGATCTCAAGGAGGTATGAAAAAGGCAGTATAATTCTTACGAGCAACAGGCCATTCTCCGATTGGCCGAAATTCTATGATGCACGGGCAACTGAAGAAGCCGTTGACAAGTTGGTGCATCATAGTACTATTATTACCATTAAGGGACCAAGTTACCGGTTGAAAGAAAAGCTGGATCAGATGGGAACTTTGTCTTAACGACTCGACAGGGTGACGAAATTTAAACCGTTGGAAACTGACGATTTTTCACCCGTTGCTATGTGACTAAATTTCTCCCGTTGGTGATACATATAACTATGTGATATTACAGCAAGACAATAGTCTTCCAGCTTAAACAGACTAGTTTAAGTAATATTATTCCTGTTATCATACCCGCATGAACCATATAGTGCTTCTGCTCTACATTCTTTTATTCTCCACTGGCTTTGCGGGATTATTCAGCCTTATTTTACT
>CAZHRR010000219.1:0-2427 GCA_964534955.1 uncultured bacterium | reverse complement strand
CAAATCCCTGAGATTCATTAATCTCCTGTAAACCAATAATATCAGGATCAAGTATCTCCAACTCCTCGATAATATGTCCTAATCGCTCCTCCCAATTTGTCTCCGGTTTCATCCCCATCAGATTATAGGTTACTACTTTTAAGGATTCCTGCCCAAAAGACAAAGTAGTAAAAGCAACCAAAAATACTGCGATTGGGGATTTCATTCTAATCTTGATCTCCTTATTTAGTAGAGAAAGTGTTTCAGAATTAATTACCTCTATTTCTCGTAATAAAAGATACTCCCCGTAAATCTTTTTTCCACGGAAAAGACCTCACTAGTTCGCAACGCACCGATTCCTTTTGAAAGAGTCAAACAGCACTGTAAATTATTATACTATGTTACGAGGAAACCTTTCAATTTTAACGTTGTCAACCATTTTTCTCATCTGGCTCGTCTTACCATCACTAGCCAATTCTCTTGATGACCAAAGCTGGATGCTCTACGACGATTCCCAGGTAGCAGTAATTGATATAACCGTGGATCAGGAAGATCTGGAATGGATGTATCTGGATGAAAATCTGGAGAGCGACAGTCTGCACCCTGCTGTATTTCACTTTCAAAACGCCTACATTAATGAAACTGTGGATGATATCGGTTTCCGGCTGCGGGGCAACACTTCCCGTTATTCTGCAAAAAAATCGTTTAAAGTGTCGTTCAACACATTCGTTCCCGGTCGAGAGTTTTATGGCGTGGATAAAATGAACCTCAACGGAGAACACAACGATCCCAGCATCATCCGCTCTAAGTTATGCTGGGACCTCTTCGGACTGATTGACGAAAAAGCTTCACGAGCTTCCCATGCAGCAGTGTATATCAATGGTATTTACTTCGGCCTCTACATTTCGGTAGAACACATTGATGATGAATTCCTGAATAAAAATTACATCGATGATTCAGGGAATCTGTGGAAGTGCCTCTATCCTGCAGATCTGGTATATAAAGGTGGTGATCCAGACCTGTATAAAGAAGAATTCTGGGGAAGACGGGCTTACGACCTTAAAACCAACGAGGACCAAGACGACTACACCGAACTAGCCTACCTGATTGATATCATCAACAACACACCTGACGACATCTTTGCAGATTCCCTGGAAGCAATATTAAACGTTACCGAAGTATTGAAGTACTTCGCTATGAACAATCTCGTGGGTGGTTGGGATGACTACTGGTTCCTTATGAACAATTACTACCTCTACCACCAACCTGCATTGGACCTATTCCGCTGGATTCCTTACGATTACGACAACACTTTCGGAATAGATTGGTTCGATATTGACTGGGTAAGCATCGATCCCTACACTTTCGCCACTATTGATGGGGGGTTGCGGCCTTTGATTGAGCGAATCATGAACAACGATCAGTACCGCAACCTCTACACTCATTTCCTCCAGTTCTACAACCAGCATGTTTATGACCTCAACCATTGGGAGGAGCGAATTGACAGTCTGAAAGATATGATCACACCGTGGGCGGAGGCTGACTGGTTCCGAACACTCGACTACGGATTTACCGTTGAGGATTTCCACAACTCCTTCTCTTCAGACGGTTATTCGAACCAGCACGTGAAACGGGGTTTGAAGGAGTTCATCACTCTAAAGAATCAGATCCTCCCTTCACAGCTGAGTTACCTTGCTTCACCGCCGAATGTTTACGGTGCCTCAGTCCTGCCGCATCAGCCTCAGCCAGATGACACCATTTATATTCATACTTCGGTCTTCAGCAGTGTGGGGATTGATTCGGTGTACGCACAACTAACCTTGAATGGTGGAGCGACTATCAACATTCCCCTGGCTCACAATCCCATAGATGGCTCCCCCCGTGTAGAAGATTATGACCGTTATAATGGACTCATTTCTCCTCTCGGAGAAGGAACCTCTGCGGATCTGCAATTCATTGGAGTTGACGTCAATGGACATACGGCCGTATACCCTCGAACAGGATTTATTACTATCCAGACGCCCGGGTCATCTCCGACAGCATCACGATTGAACGAGCTCATGGCCAAGAATGATAATACTATTGCCGATGATTTCGGCGAATACGACGATTGGGTGGAAATACATAACAATTCAGATGAGACGCAACTGCTGGACGGACTCTACTTGACCGACAAACCTGACAACCTTACACGATGGCAGTTTCCAGACAACAATCTTATTCTGGAACCCGATGAATTCATTGTGATCTGGTGTGATAATGACCCTGAACAGGGCCCGCTGCACACCAACTTCAAGCTGGATGCAGACGGTGAGTTCGTAGCGCTGGTGGAAGAGGATGGTGTTACTGTCATTGACTCTATTAGCTTCGGTCCACAGACGGCAGATATTTCCTATGGCCGCGTAGACGACGGTGATATATGGGCTATCCTTGATGTACCGTCACCCG
>CAZHRR010000218.1:0-2456 GCA_964534955.1 uncultured bacterium | reverse complement strand
TCTCGAGCGATAATAATTACTACTTATTCTCTCAGTACAGGATGTTGCTGTTACTCCTCCCGGTAGTGAACGTGATCATAAATTTTGCGACCTGATGGGGAAATGAACCACGACATTCAAATCCGGGCGCAGGAAAATCTCATTATATTTACCGATCTTGACGGGACATTATTAGATGGTGAGGATTATTCATTTGAAAAAGCTGAACCAGCTTTAAAATCTGTCAAAGAACAAGAAATTCCGCTTATCCTGTGTACCAGTAAAACCCGAAGTGAAGTCGAATTCTATCAGGATCTGATTGATAATTCTGATCCCTTTATTGTGGAAAATGGAGGAGCGATTTATATCCCTCGAGGGTATTTCTCTTTTTCTTTTGACTATGATTATGAATCAGGGGATTACTGCGTCATTGAATTGGGGACTCCATACATTACGCTGGTAAAGATCCTTAACGAACTGAAGAAAAAGACCGGAGTCGCTTTGAAAGGCTTTTCGGATATGACCACGGAAGAAATTGCCACTTTATGTAATCTCACACCCGAACAGGCAACCTTGGCAAAACAACGGGAATATGACGAACCATTTTTAATTCTGGAACCTGAGAAATCCGCTCGTGTTGAGCAAGCTATTGAATGCCAATTTACGCAGGGAGATCGTTTTTATCATATCTCAGAAAGTAACAAGGGGAAGGCAGTCTCCATTTTGATTGACCTGTTCAAGAAATCGAACCCAGGTGTGCTTAGCATCGGATTGGGTGATCGGGTAAATGACCTTCCTTTACTTACCAAAGTAGATATTCCAATTTTAGTTCAGTTGAAAGATGGCAGATATGATCCCGAAGTCAGTTTACCTCAACTTCGGTATGCCGAGGGTGTGGGTCCAGAAGGTTGGAATCAAGCTGTATTAAGTTTTCTGTGAACAATAGTGGCGAACAATAATGAAACAACTCTTCAAATAAGAAACGCTATGGATTGGGAAAAACAGGTTAAACAAATAGCAGAAGAAAGTTGGAAAGAGATTCATAAGGAAAGTACTCGAAGTTTTTCAGGGAAAGATTTTGTATTAAATTATCGAGCTGAACACAATGAGTCAGTTCTGTCGATTGGAATGAAACTAGGGCGGATTCTTGGAGCAGATACTGAGATTCTGAAAGCAACACTTTACCTTCACGATATAGGTCGTCGGAGTGTAAAAAAAGGACATGCGGAAGTCGGTGCACAAATGACAGCAGAAATATTAAAAGACACGGATTTCCCACCAGAAAAAATTGATGATGTTAAATATGCTATCTCCTCCCACGTAGGTTGGGAAAGTGGACTCCCCAAAACCCTGGAAGCTCGGATCCTATGGGATGCTGATAAACTATCCAAACTGGGCGCTACTATTATCCTCCACCGGGCAATGCTCTGGCCTCTTCAGGGGAAAAACAGTAAGGATGTTATTTCCGATCTCAATGCTTGGCTTGAAACAGCTGAATATATTAAGAATCATATGAAAACTGAGCCGGGCTCGAAAATGGCTAAAGCTAGGTATCAAACGTTTAAGAAGTTTGTAACCGCACTTAATGAAGAATATTCGCTAAAATAGGACAGCTTCTATGGAAAATGTAGAGCAATTAAAAACGATAATGAAAGGGAGGAAGATTCTCCTTGTTGGGCCTCCAGGTTGCGGCAAGGGAAACAGGTCTCGAGATTTACAGGCGTTAGGATTGATTCATGTTGCTTCGGGTATCGCTCTTAGAACGAAAGTACGTGATGATCCCAATTCTGAATTATCCATAAAGGCGCTTGAATTCATGCAACGAGGCGATCTCGTTCCCGATGATATCGTTGTGCCTATCGTTATGGAGCATCTGAACAGGAAGGAATGTCGTGAAAATGGTTTTGTTCTGGATGGATTCCCACGGACGAAGGCTCAAGCAGTCGTCTTGTTCTCTCAAATTGAAATTGATCTAGTCCTTTATTTAAATGTACCACGAAAGTTTTTAGTATACGGTGTCGTTGAAGGTAATCGACGGACATGTGATAATTGTGCTACCGGATATAGCGATTTTGACCCACCCAGAATAGAGGATGTCTGCGATAAATGTGGCGGCAGACTCATAAGACGTACCGATGATAATACCAAGACAGTTGAAAACCGGCTGAATCTTTACGATGAGCAGATGAAGTCCCTCCTGCCCTATTTAGAGGCAAATGGAATTGTTATAGTACTCCCAATTACTGTCAGCGATGATGAGGAAATTGATGATAAGTACTTGAAAAAGTTGAAGGGTAAGGTCTACTGGGTACAAACTGATCAGGGTGGTAAAGCCAGGATGCTGAATCTTGAAGGAATGAAAGATAGACTTCATAAATTATTATCAGATAATTATCTAACAGGGTATACTCCATAAGATATGTTTTTATCTTACTGGATAAATTCTGTTTTTTCCGTGTGTTAATATAAAAAGAGAT
>CAZHRR010000217.1:0-2465 GCA_964534955.1 uncultured bacterium | reverse complement strand
AAATAGATTATGATGAGCGATATGTTTTTGATTAATCATATACAAAATCAGGCACAAGGAATCATTTCTTCATTGTATTCAACACCTAACGGAGTTGTCTATCTGCCTTTTACATTTGCTATAAATATCCGACTCCTAACGGAGTCAAAACAGAAGAGACATTCATTAATTCTGCCAGCCTCCCGATCCCTCCGCAGGAGAGGGCTGGCATGTAGGGATTGTATGTTTATTACATGAAAACAAATGAAGACCGAACTCTACCTGTCTGCTGTAGAGGCAGCGAAGGTAGGTCGGAATCCAACAGTAAAAACTCCTGGGTTGTGTTCTTTTTGTTCTTCCTATGCTTTAACCTAAATTTAGTGATAACCAATCTACAGTTCGGTATTCAGGAGAGCCTTCAAGGTTCTTCAGGATAGAGAAACATGAAAAAATTCTACATCACCACACCTATCTACTACGTCAATGACGAGCCTCATATAGGTCACGCTTACACGACCATACTGGCAGATGTCCTGGCTCGCTACCATCGTGAGGAGGGGGATAATGTATTCTTTCTTACTGGGACAGACGAACACGGGCAGAAAGTTTCTCAAGCCGCAGGCAAACGGGGAGTCGAACCGAAGCAGCATTGTGATGAAATGGTACTCCAGTTTCAGAACCTGTGGAAGAAACTCCACATTGAAAACGACTATTTCATCAGGACGACTGAGGAAGACCACAAGGCGGTTGTTAGAGAAATCCTTCAGCAGATTTATGACAGTGGTGATATCTATTTTGATGAATATGCAGGCCTCTACTGCGTCGGCTGCGAGCGCTTCTATACAGAAAAGGAGCTGGTGGAAGGGAAATGTCCTCAACACCAGAAGCCCTTGAAAGAAATCAGGGAGACGAACTACTTCTTCCGCATGAGTAAGTACCAGCAGCAGTTAGTTGACTACATCAATGATCACCCGGAGTTTATTCAGCCCACTGTCCGGAGGAACGAAGTTCTTGGGTTTCTGCGCCAGCCGCTGGGTGATCTCTGCATCTCCCGTCCCAAATCCCGCCTTTCATGGGGAATCGAATTACCTTTCGATTCAGATTATGTAACCTATGTCTGGTTCGATGCCCTCCTTAACTATGTGAGTGGGGTAGGGGCTGTTAAGGATGAAGCACAGTTTGGTAAATGGTGGCCAGCGGATTATCATCTTATCGGCAAGGATATTCTCACTACGCACTGTGTTTACTGGCCTACCATGCTATTTGCCGCCGGGATTCCCCAGCCGAGAACCATCTTCGCTCACGGCTGGTGGTTGAGTGAAGAATTCAAAATGTCCAAGTCACTGGGTAACGTGGTGAAACCGCTTGATCTTGTAGACCGGTACGGAGTAGATCCTGTCCGCTACTTCCTGATGAGGGACATGGTTTTAGGTCAGGACAGTAATTTTTCCCTGGATGGATTCGCCCGGCGGTACAACAGCGATCTGGCTAACGACTTGGGAAATTTGGTAGGGAGAATCAGTACATTGGTACAACGCCATTTTGACGGCAGAATCCCTGAACCAGGAGATCAAACTGATTTAGATAAGCAACTAGTGGAGAAAGGGAATTCCTTGGCTGATGAAGCAATTGATCTGATCCATACAATGAAGATGAATGTAGCCGTGGAAAGGGTGATGCAGTATGTACGATCTATTAACCGCTATATGGAGAAGAAGATGCCGTGGAAGCTGGTCAAGTCTGACAAAGATGCAGCTGGAACCGTACTCTACCATGCTGCGGAGTCACTCCGGATTGCTCTACAGCTTCTCCATCCTATCATGCCTGTGAGGACAGCAAAAGTGCTGGGAATGATCGGAGCGTCCGTCATGGAGTTGAAGTCATCCTGGGGACTACTCAAACCGGGTAGTATATTGGGTGATTTCGAAGTGCCGTTTCCGAGAATAGAATTGAGTCAAGAGACAGAACAAGCAGAGGAGGAAGAGATGTCTGATGATCGTATCTCCATTGATGATTTTGCCAAGGTGGAACTAAAAACTGCCGAAGTGGTGGAAGCTGAGAAAGTGGAAGGGGCAGATAAACTGTTGAAGCTCCAGATTAAGGTTGGACAAGAGAGCCGCCAGATTGTGGCGGGTATAGCAGAGCATTATTCTCCCGAAGATTTGGTAGGGAAGCTGATTGTTGTGGTTATGAATCTGGAGCCCGTCACCATCCGAGGAGTGGAATCGAATGGGATGTTGTTGGCTGCTCAGAAAGGTAAAAAATTGACTATAGTTGTTGTAGACGATACAGATATTGGAAATGGTGCAAATGTAAGCTGAATTAAAATCCAAATGAATTCTGGTAAATATGAAATATTTCCGAATCACGTTTGTGCTTTGATTTATTAATTTTGAAAAGCGAAAAAATTCTTTCTTATTGCTACTTTTTCCAGGAGTTCCCCCGAAATATCATGGCAGGTTATAGCCGAGACATTACATCAACGG
>CAZHRR010000216.1:0-2486 GCA_964534955.1 uncultured bacterium | reverse complement strand
GAATGAGCCAGTTCGGTGTTGCGACCCAAGGCACGAATTACGTGTGACGGCTCCAGGGAAGTGCTGGTGCACGCTGATCCGGTGGAGCAGGCGATACCTTTCATCTTCATGATCAGTGATTCAGCATCCAGTCCCGGAAAACATAGGTTGGCGTTGTTTGGGAGACGATGTTCTCTACTCCCGTTCAGGATGGCGTCCGGATGGGCTGCTGTAATTTCATCAATGAGTCTGTCGCGTAGAGTGCTGAGGCGCAGGTTTTCCTCCTCCCGTTTCTTAGCACAAAATTCCACTGCCCTGCCGAAACCGACAATCAACGGTACAGCCGATGTACCGGAACGCAAGCCGCGTTCATGTCCTCCTCCGGTCATCTGCGGAGTGAGTTCCACCTTAGGATTCTTCTGCCGGACATAGAGCATACCTGTGCCGGTAGGACCGTAAATCTTATGTGCCGTGACCGCCAGCAAATCAATGCTAAGAGCTTCAACATCCAGCGGCAGCTTGGCAAAACTCTGAGCCGCATCTACCAGAAAGGTGACATTCCGGTCACGGCAGATTTCGCCGATCTCAGCAATGGGCTGAAGCACACCGATCTCATTGTTAGCATGCATGATGCTCACCAATACCGTATCATCCCGGATGGCATCAAGGACTTGCTGAGGGTCTACACGTCCATCTGAAGCTACAGGGAGATACGTCACCTCCCAGCCCCGCTTTTCCATGAACTCGCAAGTATCGAGAACTGCCTTATGCTCTGTCATCTGTGTGACGATATGCCGGCCCTTATCACCACATCGATCGTACACTCCCCTGATAGCTAGATTGAGTGCTTCCGTAGCACCGCTGGTAAAAACAATTTCTCTAGGCTTGGCGTTTAATTCAGAGGCGATAATCTTGCGGGATTCTTCCACTGCTTCCTTCGCTTCCCTTCCGTAAATATGGTGGATACTTGCAGCGTTTCCGAACTTCTCACTGTAGTAAGGAAGCATCGCCTCCAAAACTTCTGGAGCGAGCGGTGTAGTAGCGTTATTATCGAGGTAGATGGGTTTGTCCATCACAGCGGCTCACAGACTCATGGACTCGCCAGTACCATCATTCCGGTGCTTCACGATATCTGCCATAATGCTAAGAGCGATCTCTTCTGCCGTTTTTGCTCCCAAGTCAAGACCGGCAGGCGAGTGAAACCGTTCCAGGGCTTGATCATCTACCCTGTTCTCCTTGAGGTAATCGAGCAGTAACCCTGCCTTCTTGCGGCTTGCCACTACTGCCACGTACGGTATCCCCGCTTCCAGCGCAGCCAGTGTCTGTTTGTGATCATCCCGGTAATGTGTAGCCAGGATAAAATAATCCACTTGCTCATTAATATCGTCTAACTCAAGAGGATCGGTAATAACTCTATCCGCAGAGTTGAACTTCTCCTTTTCCTCTTCGGACGTCTGGACCAAGACACGAAATTTCAGCATCTGTGTCATCTCCACTACTGTTTCTACAACACGGCCCATGCCACGGATCAGCAACAGAGGCTTTCGCGCCTGCGGTTCAATTGATATTGACATCACTCCTCCACACGGTATACCCAGTTCCATATCATCACTGTCAATGTTTACATCAATGATCCGTGGAGTATCGTCCTCCAGTGCTTCCACCACGGACTCACCCACACGATTCTCCACGCACCCGCCGCCGACCCAGCCGATGATACGCTTCCCGCTGCTGTCGAAGACTGCCTTATCACCCACTTTTCCCGATGATGAGCCTTTCGCTATAATTACTGTAGCGATAGCGAAACTCTCATTCCGCTCCTTCAACTCAGCCATCACCGTGAATAGATCTTTCTTCGGCGGCATTACTGGCTCTCCTTGAGAAAATGTTCCATTTCGGTCAGATCATCCTCCGTGTCAATGTCCATCAGGACAGACGGCGAATCCACTTCCACTTCCAATACATCATCAGGATGATCTTTCAGAATTGATTTTGCTCCTCTATCACCGGTAAGCCTCATCAGATCAGTGAAAAAGCGTCGTGGGAAAACCACAGGAAGTCCCTGTTGTCCTTTGAAGACAGGGTAGACAATTTTCTCTCCCTCACTTTCAATAAACTGAGAAACCAGTTTCTTTATGATGCTTTTTTCCACAGCGGGCATGTCCCCCAGTAGTATCATTACTCCTTGAGTTACGGACGGCAGAGCATTCACAGCCGATGGAAAGGATGTAGACATTCCCTCCTGCCACCGATTGTTGAGCACAGTGCTAACCGGCATCTCATCCAGAATTTCACCGACAGTATCGGCTTCGCAGCCCGTTACAACAATAACAGGCTTCAGCTCAGCGTATAAAGCAACCTCCACAACCCAAACCAGTACCGGTTTGTCTGCAACTTCCCTCAACAGTTTATTCTGCCCCTCTATGCGACTCGATCCCCCAGCCGCCAAGACTATACCCGCTATTTCCATACCGGCGATAATATCCATTTATCCTTACAATTTCAAC
>CAZHRR010000215.1:0-2512 GCA_964534955.1 uncultured bacterium | reverse complement strand
AAACTTTACAGTTAGTTATTCACACTTTGAAAACCCGCAGCTTTTACATACGACGCATCCATTCTCATGTTGAACGGTACTGCCGCAATCAGGGCATGTCTTCATAGTGCGGGGGTTGAAGTTGGCAGCGGCGCGCTTTGATTCCAGATCATCAGTCATGGAAAATTTCATACCTGACGACTCTCTGCTTGATGTTACATCAAATTCAATAGATGCACCTTTCAGGTATTCCTCTAAAGCACGTCCGATTGCATCAGGAGTAGATAATATCAAATTTCCTTTTTCCCAGGTAGGATTCGGTCCACTGATACCTCTGAGTTGTTTTACAACATCATATGGATCAATACCCGATCGGAGCGCAAGAGAGATTAGCCGGCTGATAGCTTCAGATTGCGCTGCAGCATGCCCGCCAGCCTTCCCTATTGTCGTGAATACTTCACACAGTCCGTGCTCATCCTCATTAATAGTGATATAGAGTGAACCTTCTCCTGTGCGCATCCGAATAGTAACGCCTTGGGTCTCGGGAGGACGTATCCGGGGAGTTTTGGATGGGACTTTTTGGCTCTCGCCTTTCTCGCTATATTCGTCGGTATTTAGGGAATCTGTCCTTTTCTTCTCAGTTATGAGGATACCTTCTCGAGCCCCTTCGCGATAAACTGTTATTCCCTTCAGTCCTGCTTTGTAGGCTGTCATGTAGATATCAGCCACTGTCTCTACCGGTACGTCTTCGTCCAGGTTCACCGTAGAACTAATAGAACTGTCGATGTACTTCTGAATGACACCTTGCATTTCCACGCGGAAAAATGGATCAATATCATGAGCGGTGACTACGTAATCAGGAAGGTTTTTATCATCACCATACAACTTTTCTACGGTGGGGTGGATAACTTTGTATTCTTTGAATGAGTTCCCATCGTCGCTGTTCTGCTTCACTCGACGGAAATAAGATGTCTGGAAGATAGGCTCGATACCAGAGGTAACCCGGGCAATGATGGAACCACTTCCTGTAGGGGGGACGGTTAGAAGTGTAGCATTTCTGATACCGTATTTCTTAATGTTGTCCCGAGTTTTAGAAGGAAGATTTTGGATGAATTTACTCTTCGAATATCCTTCCCAATCAAAATTTGGGAACTGACCTTTTTCTTTGGCAAGTTCTACAGATGTTTCATAAGTAACATCGCTCATGACGCTGCAAACCTGGTATGCAGTGGCGAGAGCTTCATCGCTATCGTACTTAATACCCATCCTGACAAACATATCACCCAGGCCAAGGAGCCCGATTCCGATCCTGCGATCACCGATAGCGTTTTGTTTTTGGCTTTCCAAAGCGTGCCGGTTGATATTGTAATCCACAACATTATCCAAAAAACGGGTGGCAATGGCAACGGTATCAGCAAATTCATCTTCCATAAAATTACCATGCTTATCCACAAATCGTTCCAGATTCAGGGAGCCAAGGTTGCAGCATCCACCATCAGGTAATGGTTGTTCAGCGCATGGATTAGTAGAGACGAGAGGACTGCAGTATTCAGCATTGTGATAATCACACATAGTATCCCAAAAAATGATTCCCGGTTCTGCACTAGCGTGAGCTGAGCTGATTATGGTATCCCAAATTTTAGCAGCTTTTACAGTCTTATAGACCTTTCCGCCCCATTTAAGTTCAAAGTCGAGATCGTTGTCTACAGCATTCATGAATTCGTGGGTGAGAAGTACTGAGATGTTGGAGTACTTAATCCTATCAATACTGTCTCTTTTTAAATTCACAAATTTCTCAATATCCGGATGATCAACACGGAGAGTTTGCATATTAGCTCCGCGGCGTCCGTGCTGAGCAATGGTATTTGTATTTACACTGAAAAGATCCATGAAACCGGTGGGTCCACACGATTCTCCTCCGGTTCCTTCAATGGAAGAGCCAGCAGGCCTGAGAACAGAGAGATCATGCCCACATCCACCGCCATACTTATACGTTTTTGCTTCTTCGGATACAGCATTGTAGATTGATTTGATTGAGTCATCTTTAATAGCGACTACGTAACAGTTATTAAGTGTAGTAGTAATATCCTCCCGCCCAGCGCCGTGCATGATTCTACCCCCCGGTACAAAACGGAAATCTTCCAGGATTGCAAAGAATTGCTGGTACCATTCATCAGGATTTTTCTCTACGGATGCCATGGCTTTGGCTATCCGCTTCCACATGTCGTATGGACTCTTTTCCCAAGGTGCAAGGTACTTGGTTATTAAAACCTCTTTGCCTAAATCATCATTCTGATAATACAGATCAATGGTGTACTCTTCAGGAGTCTTTTCACCAAGAACTTCAGGGAGGTCAGTAGTAGGGTGTGTTCTTTTCCGCTCGCCGTCCGGTCGCTTTTCCTTAGGGACGACTTTATCCGAGGTTTTATCGGCTTTGCCGGCAATTGGAAACTCAAACTGCAGCATTTCAGCCATTGCGTACTCCTTCCGCTATTGGAATCAGTTACTAAATAAGAAAGAAGTAGTTGGCAAG
>CAZHRR010000214.1:0-2557 GCA_964534955.1 uncultured bacterium | reverse complement strand
TACTGGTAACTGGTGAAGGGTGTCTGGTGAGTGGTAGAGCATATGCAACCTATGTACTTTCATATTTCTTGTGCTGATTTTGGAGTTCATATAAATTCAACACCTTTCTACAAAGATATTGAAAACTACCTGATGAGAAATATTCAACTGCCACTTCTTATGTTCGCATGCTCGTTGTTGCTTTCTGCTCCTGCTGATGGAGAGGAGCTTGATCCATCGCGACTTTATCTCTGTACTGCCTACGCCGTTCGAACGGAGATCACACCGATCATTGATGGTTATCTCACGGACGAGGTGTGGAGTACCGCAATCCCCATCACTGATTTTCTGCAGCTTGAGCCGGATAATCTTGCTCAGGTTACAGAAGCGACAGAGGCTCGAATCCTTTATGATAATGATAACATCTACGTAGCAGTTCGAGCCTACGACTCAGAGCCTGAGAAAATCGTAGCTCGCTTGGCTCGTCGTGATGCCTGGATGGAGGCTGCAGAGAGCAGTGCAGATTGGGTGGGAGTTATGTTTGACAGCCGAAATGATGACCGTACTGCATTTGTGTTTACAGTGAATGCTGCCGGTGTCAAAATAGACACATATATTTACAACGATGAGAGTTTTGATCTCTCGTGGGACGGTGTTTGGGATGTGGGAGTGCAGTTAGACGGCGAAGGATGGTCTGCTGAGTTTGAACTGCCTTTTTCGCTCTTCAGATTCAACACCGGTGAAAATCGAAACTGGGGATTTGTCATTGATCGCGGCATTCAGCGAAAACAGGAATTTCAGCAGTGGCCTGGAAAAAAGCGCGGAGTTGAGGGAATGGTATCGAGATTCGGTATCCTGAAAGGGATTGATGGTGTCCCGGCTCCTAAGCAAATGGAGGTGCTGCCTTATGCTCTGGGAGGTTATGAAGCTGACAGCAATGATCCCCTGACCCGGAACTTAGGTCTGGATGTTGAATACGGTTTAGGCAGCAACACATCGCTTAATCTCACCTTTAATCCTGACTTCGGACAAGTTGAAGCTGATCCGTCAGTCCTTAATCTTACAGCGTTTGAGACTTTTTATGATGAAAAGCGTCCGTTTTTCGTAGAGGGAGGTGCGTTCTTCAAAAATAGAATCCAGCAGTTTCATTCACGACGTATAGGAAAGGAACCGGGCTATTTCTATCCTGATGAAGGCTCTATTATCGAAAGTCCTGAAACGACCACAATATTGGCTGCCGCCAAGATAACTGGGAAGACATCGTCTGGCTTAGGCTTTGGTTTAATAGAGAGCGTAACCGATGAGGAGTATGGTGTGTGGGAATATCTGGACAGTGACTCCAATACTGTAACCCATGATATTCTATTGGAACCCTACACCAACTATCTGGTCGGACGGATGGAAAAGCCTGTCTTCAATAGTGTTTCTACTGTCGGTATTATGGTTACAGATGTTCGTCGAAATGGTGGCAGTTCAGCTAATACGAGTGGATTAAATTGGGATATGAGTTTCCTGGATAACAAGCTGGATTTGACAGGTCAAATACTCATGTCGCAGGCTAATGGTGAGAGAGGACATGCCGGGAGATTCTTCCTGGGATATGATGATCCTGTCTGGTGGGAAGTTGGAAGTGCTGTATCCTGGTATGAGGATACCTTTTACCTGAATGATCTCGGTTTTCTAGACCGTAGCGGGATATGGAACTATATGATCTTTGGTGAGATCCGTAAGCAGGATCCTTGGGGCCCTTTTCTGCGAAATGAATTGGAATCTTACTTTTTCTACAAAGCTCGAACTGACGGTTTATCTCTCCCAGCAAAATTAGGATGGGAGCAGACGAATGTTACGAAGTCCTACTGGGCTTTCGGATTTGGGGGAGAATATAACATCCCGTCCTATGATGATGCAGATGTTTTCAAAGGTTCTCCTTGGGAAATAGCATCGCAAGAGGGGTGGGCACTGTGGGGCTGGTTGAGAAGTGATGGGCGCAAACCTGCCATTATACAATGTTCGTATGGTTTTGGAAGAGACGAATTGGGTGGATCGGGTTTTGTAGCTTCAGCTAATATCACCATCAAACCGACCGATTTTTTAGACATAACCTTAAATGGTATGCGCAGTTATATGGATACAAGACGGGAGTATATCAATACTATATATGACACTGACGGCATGAATGTTGTTTACAGTAACTCTACACAACTTGTGGATGATATTAAGGTAAGGATAAACTGGACGTTTACACCAGATGTATCATTTGAAATGTTTCTGCAGCCGTTTTCAGCTAATATTGATTACTTTGACTTTAAGCGGTTAAGAGCACCGAAAACCTTAATCTTCGAGGAGTATCCCTTTAGTGGTAACCCAGATTTCAAACTGGACAATAAAGTTGGAACGTTTGTATTTCGTTGGGAATATTCACTAGGAAGTACACTTTTTGTGGTGTATAACTTAAATGAAAGTGGATACTACTCATCAGAAGCTGATTCATGGTACATATCCAGTTCTGATGCACTGTTTATTAAGCTCAATTACTGGTTTCAGATATAATATTGTTTTTTATCAGATTTGAATAGGC
>CAZHRR010000213.1:0-2595 GCA_964534955.1 uncultured bacterium | reverse complement strand
AGTTTCATTGCTCTTGGGTCCATGTTTTATTCTACCATTGACGGTGTAACTGCAGAATTTGATACCATTGACCTAACCACTCAAGGGCCGAACCTTGAAATCTCAACTCAACTTGAAAACTGCTTCACGGGAGAACTGGAAGAGATTTTCCGTTCGGGTAAGGAAATCAGGTTTAACTTTCGTGCTGAAATAATCGAGATATCTCAAGATATTGTAGTCCTCCAGAAAGAGTATCATCACTCCATCCGCTATTCCCTTATAGATCGTGTGTATTCAGTCTTTCTTTCTGAAAGCCAAACTCAGTTCAACGCATTGAACCTGATGGAAGCTAAGCGTAAATTGGTGGAGATTGAAGAGTTGGCTTTGAACACCAAAGAAGAAATGGATAGTAACAGACGCTACCGGCTTCGCCTCACTGCCTGGCTGGATACAATCAGTTTACAGGGAATGGACGAACCTCTCAACCTCATGTTCTACTGGAATAGCATAAAGCCTGAGCAACACTCCCAAACCTTTACATCGGAGATCTTCCGGAAATGAGACTTCCCATACCATCCTATCGTGTACAGATTTTCATTGTCGTTCTGTTCCTGATAGTGAATTCCGTCCTTTTCTACCGGAATTTCTTCTTGGAGAGTTTTGATGAGTACGTGGAAACCGTGGAGCAACTCCAGACTAACGAACGACTGGATACCCTATACCGCACTTATGCTCCACTCCTCAAAGATGAACAACCGAAGCAACTAAAAGGTGATGTGGAAGAACTTCTGGCAACGGAGGAGCAGAAGGCCTTAGCCCGGAAGATGTTCCGGCGTGACCTCACCCTCCACTCCAGTTTTATCTTCCTCTTTCTCACCGCCACTGTTCTGATCCTCTTCTTCTTCAGCTTCAGCCTCATCACCCGCCCCTTACGGCGGTTGCAGTCCGCCACGGAAGAACTCTCCCGCGGCAACTGGACCGTGCAGGTAAAGGAGAGCCGCTTCTCGCCGCTCAATGATCTCATCGTCTCCTTCAACGGGATGATCCGCGAGCTGGAGCAGAACCGCAACCAACTGGTGCAGGCAGAAAAGGAGTCGGCGTGGCGCGAGATGGCACGCGTTCTTGCCCACGAGATTAAGAATCCCCTAACCCCCATCCGGCTTTCGCTGGAAAGGGTAGAGCAGAAGTTTAGGACCGGTTCCAAGGAGGTGACTTCCGTAATGGAGAGCGCTTCACAAGTCATCCGGGAGGAAATAGATAATCTGGAGAGTTTCGCCAATGAATTCTCCCGGTTCGCCCGCCTGCCGAAAGCAGCCTTTACCCAATACGATCTGAATGAGCAGCTCTCAGAAATAGTGGAACCGTATCATGACCAGGTCGAGATTAACCTGCAGCTTGATGACCAACTTCCCCTTATCATCGCAGACCGTTCCCAGATGAAGCAGGTTTTCACCAACATTATTCAAAACAGCATTCAATCCATGGATAACGGCGGGCATATTGCAGTGACATCACAAAATGACAACGGCACAATTGCTGTCTCGGTGGAAGATAACGGTTCAGGTATAGCTGCTGAAGACCTGGAGCAAATCTTTGAGCCGTATTTCACACGAAAGAAAAAAGGGACCGGCCTTGGACTGGCCATCGTGAAGCGAATTGTGAAAAATCACAACGGTAGTATCAGCGTAAAGAGTACCACAGGAAAAGGAACTGAAGTAAAACTCTGCTTTGTTAACTTAGAAGAAACAGATTGAGTGTCTTTCATAAATATTGCAAACGAACCCTGTGAAAATAAATTTGGTAAACATTGAAATATTATTCGTATATTATACGGTAATTATGGGAGTATATTCCCATATATGACGGTAATAATAGGAACACACTCCAATAAATAATAACATGAAACGGTCAATTACAGAACTAATTAAAGAAGAGTTAGAACATCCAAATCGAAAAGTTGTGCTTTTATTGGGACAAAGGCGAGTAGGGAAGACGTACGTATTAAAACGATTAATGGATGAATATGAAAATGCTAAATATTATGATTTTGAAGATAAAAAGAACCAAAGCTTATTTATCCCTTCAGTAAGTGACTTGGAACAAATTTTGGGTAACAAAGAAATAACCGGGCTCGTGCTTTTTGACGAAATCCAATATCTTGAAAAATCTGGCTCAATTTTAAAATTGCTTTATGACCATTTTCCCAATCTGAAAATAGTTGCAACCGGATCTGCTTCATTTTTGATGATGAAAAATATTGGGGATAGTTTATATGGGAGATATTTCTCATTTTATCTTTATCCTCTAACAATGAGAGAAATCATCGGTGAGACTGACCTGCGGAAACATTCAATAGGCGGATTTACCCAAAAAAATCATAAACCCAAAATAGATGCTTCTTTGGAAAATCGACTTATTTATGGTTCCCTTCCCGAAGTATTCGAAGTAACAGAACCGTCACGAAAAAAAGATGTTTTGAGTAACTATATTGGCAATTTATTGTTTAAAGATATTTTTGAAATTGAACGCATTCAGCATCCACGGATTTTTATGCATTTATTACACTTATTGGCGTTTCATATTGGACGATTGATCAATCCAAATGAACTGTCCAAT
>CAZHRR010000212.1:0-2648 GCA_964534955.1 uncultured bacterium | reverse complement strand
TCCGTTGGAAATACAACGATGACCAGGATATCCTATGGTGGCAAATCGACGCCACCGACCGACAGATAGATCAGCTTGTGTATGAGCTGTATGGGTTGAATGAGGAGGAGATCCGTCTAATCGAAGAAACGACGGACAAGTAGGGATAATGGTGGCAAGAACAAAAAGATGGGAATAAAGATGACATCTTTTCAAAAAGATGTCATCTTTTATTTGAAGCCAAAACACCCCACGACCGTGAAGTTCTCCAGCAGCATATCGATAAGACTGACTATCAGATAGATCGGTTGGTATAGTGGAGGATACAACAGACAGTTGGTAGAATAAGGTAACATTGAGGCTAGACTAAAGTAAATAATAACATGCCGTTGAAAAAGCAGGAAGAGTTCTGCAGAGACGAATTTGCTCAATGGCTGAAAAGCAGGTACCCAAAAGCGTCAATTACTTGGCAGTCTGGTCACGAACGGCCCGATTTTTGGTTCGTTATTGATGGTATAAAATATGCAGTCGAGGTTACACGTATCGTGGACGAACATGATAGGACTGTTACAGCTTCACTATGGAGTGTCGTCGATAGCGCAGAGGAAAAAGCACGCGAGGAGGGTGACCTCTCTGGTACGTATGTCGTTGAGTTTTCTGGCCCGATCAAGACATTCCGAAATTGGCAAAACGCACTGAAGGAACGAATTCTGGAATATGTTAGTCGAACGACATTGGTGAGAACATACCCAGGGGAAACCATTGAGATCAACAATCAGGTCCTCTGTCATATCCGAAAACTCCATTCTCAGGGATCAACCATAGGTTGTATCGGTCCCGATAACGGGGGAGGCTGGAAAGACGACATTCGGCACGAGCTTCAAGTGCTGCTGAATACGACAGTTAACAAGAAATTGGAAAAACTGAAAAAGACCAACTATCCTAAAGTTCTTATTCTGTATGATCTCTATGGCTTCGCAAAACGCGATCTTTTTATTGAATGCGTTAACTCAACAAACCAAGTGGGACAGTTGCATACCGTCTTTGTAGTGCAGGATAAAAATAAGAGCTACATTGCATATCAGGCACAACCTTTTATTAATGATTAAATCCTCAATAGATAAGGATTATAGCTAGACAATGGACATATTCACAAGTAACTGTCCAACACAATAGTACTTCAAAACCGCATAATCCTCCAACGACAGATTGCAGCGGATAGACAGATTGATTGGTTAGTGAATGAACTGTATGAGTTGACGGAGGAGTAGATTTGGATTGCAAATGAGAGTATGAAATGAAGCTTCCCAATGCCGAACAGGCTGTACTAAATATTAGCAAGATTCGTGATTACTGTCTGAGCGAGCAGCATCCACGTGGTAAACATAAAGCCCGAACATTTAAAGTCGAATTGGGTTTAACCTCGGAAGATGCAGCAGAATTGAAAGAAAAGTTATTAGCGGTAGTACGAACTGCGGAAGCAACTGAAACCCATCAAGATCAATACGGCATACGGTATACTATCGATTTTCTTATGACTAAAGAAAACAAGAAGGCTGCACTTCGGACAGTTTGGATTGTTAGAACTGGCGAAATATTTCCCCGTTTTGTAACTTGTTATGTGCTCAAGAAGTAGAAAGGAAAGATAATGACACACCCCATAAAACTACTCGACGTTGTTGCCCTGACTAATGACTTGTTGGAACATCAACTCTATCGGGGGCAGGTCGGGACGGTAGTAGAGATTATAGCGCCCGACGTATTTGAAGTCGAATTTTGCGATGATGATGGCCGCACATATGCCTTAGTTCCTCTACATCAAGATCAATTCATGCTTCTGCATTACCAAACTGTGGAAGTTGCCTGAATTCCTTTTCTAATTCCCGTTTAATACCGTCTTGACCTGCTCGTGGTTTACTTCAGAAAGGGCGTTGGAATTGAATAGGTAGTTGGTTTCTGAGAAAACGCCACACGAACGGAAAGTACCCTATCGAAAGATTGACGCCACGGAAAAGCAGATTAACTGGTTGGTATATGAGTTGGATGATCTGATAGAGGAGGAGATTCGCCTAATCGAAGAAACGGCGGACAGATAGGGATTGTGAGAAGAAAATAATTTAGCGACTCTCACCTTTAGAAAAGGATGTTTCATAATAACCAGTTTATTTTCTTTGATGAATCGGGTGAAATGAATTTTTCACCCCGATCATCAATATATGTTGTACTGGGAGCTTTAAATATATCTCATTCACCAACGACACTTATGGAAAACTATTGGAAGCTGCGTCACGATCTTTATATACATCCCCCAGATGATGCGGAGATTAGGAAAAGGTATCAAAACAGAAGGTTTCATGCATCAGAAGATCCCCAGGTAGTAAGAAATCGGGTTTTTGATCTCATATGCGAAAACCTTGGATTATTTAGAGTAAACGCAATAATACTAGAAAAAAATGATGTATATGAGTATTTAAGAAAAGAGGAATGGCTGTATGAAAAACTATACTACTATTTAATTCGTTCAATTTTATATCAAAGTAGTAACCTTGATGAGGTTCGAGGTATACAACTTCTTATTGATCACACAGAAGATAAACGTCTTAGACGAGCAACTGTTGGAGGAATTAGAAGTGCTGAGAGAGAAGCTGGTTTATATTCTCGTAGCGGTA
>CAZHRR010000211.1:0-2741 GCA_964534955.1 uncultured bacterium | reverse complement strand
TTGGAGGCATTCCACAAAACCTCGTACTCACCACTAACCAGTTCACCACTCACCAACTCACCCACTTTGCGTCCGAGGATATTGTAGATGACTAACTCCACATCTGTTGCTTCGGGAAGATCAAAGCGTATAGTAGTAGTGGGGTTGAAGGGGTTTGGGTAGTTCTGATACAGCGCCAGCTTTTCCGGTAACATAGGCTCATCCTTTAAAACAAGGCGAGTGGAGTCGTTATGGAGGATAATCTCGTCTAAGTACCAGTCGTTTGGACCTTCAGAAGTGCGTTCATTACGGAAACGGATATAAATCGAATCTTCTTCCACATACGGAATGAGTGATAAGTCCACATTCTCGGGTCCGTAACTACCCGTGAACGAATCCACCACCGTCCAGAATGTATCACCGGTGGAAACCTCGAAGTGACCCCAGTTGGCAAGGGAATCTAATTCGTAATACATGGGGACAGTGATCCAAACTTCATCGAAGTGGGTAAGATCGAGTCGGCGGTTGTAATAACCAAAGGATGATCCGGTATCGGACAGAGAGACAAAGTGAAAGTAACTTCCCCACTCGGGAAGGGGGTCTCCGCTCACTACCTCGCCTGCCAGATCCCAATAGTCCCAATAGGTGCTGTCCCAGTTTGCCAAATACTCGTAGTTGTATGAGTTGAACGTCTGATGCGGTGAAACTGCAGTATTACCTGCAATTGTGGAATCCTGTGCCACCACCCAGTATTCGACAAGATTGGGGTTAGCTCCCACCATTCCGCTGATGGTTCCCACATAGAAATCCGTATCACCCTGCTTGAACATGGGAACAGAATGGACAGGCGGCCCGCTGCCGATGCGCCATTTAGCCGTCAGGATAACGGGAAAGCGGTTATCTGTAGCCCACGCTTTGACGTTCTTCTCGAACGGCAGGAGATGGTGGACATCCGACAGAGTATTAACGCTGTCCAGTTCCGGAGCTGTTGTATCCGGGCCAAAGATAATACTGGCGGTTGAATCGGGTGCCCCTTCCGGCCAGAAGCGACGGATGCCGTCGGCGAAGTCGGCGGATATATAATAGACCAGTTCACTGGTACCGGTGACCCCTTCCATCTCGGTTGTTATCCCCATGTAGGCAAGACTGTCATCGAAGCCTGCCTCATAGAGGGTAGTTGAGTCCTCCGGTTCTTCCATCCCATAGTGAAGGTGTCCGGTCTGGTAATTGCTGCCGACCATCTCCTCCCAGATCCGGAAGAAGAAGATAAACGGTCCGGTAGATTCGGTGTTATCGGGTGAATAGGCTTGGTATATAGGAGCGGGATACTGGGAGCTGGGTTCGGTGATAGTGAGAATCTGATTGGCGTCAATATTGTAAATCTCTTGATTTTCTCCACTGGGCCACTGGATAATTAGACCAGGTTCTATCACGATAGTTCCAAGACCTATTTCAACATCAAAGGAATTTTGAGAACCAGAACCAGATCCACCTGAAACTTCAAACACATGGAACTCCTCAAGAAGACTCGGTCGGAGGACACTTGCACCAATGGCATTCCGGTTACTCTCAGTTCCCTGCAATTTAAGGATGATCCAATTGTTGTCATTACCACCATTATGGTAGAGTTTATCTTCACTATTGCGATTGGAAACAAAGAGGTCTACAAAGCCGTCGTTATCAAAATCAGCTGCAGCAGCGCCCAAACAGCGTCCTAAATTATCACCAAGACCAGCTGCCAGTGAAACCTCATTGAATGTGGATCCCCAGATATTCTGGTTCTGAAACAGCAGATTTTTGTATCCTTCTGTTCTGGTTATGAAAAGATCGAGGTCAGTGTCGTTGTCAAAGTCGAACCAGAGAGGTGAAAAGCAATCTCCTTCAGAGGTTGATATGGGTGTCCCCTGCACATCCAGGAAAGAACTGAACTGGTTCATATAAAGATGGTTTAGTTGTTCAGATGTTGTAGTAACACAGAGATCAATGGTCCAATCAGAATTATAATCTCCCCAGGCAGCTCCGGTTGAATATTCCTCAGCAGTGATTTCCCACTCTTCTCCCACTTCTGTGAATGTACCGCCATCATTTCGATATAACAGATCTCTCAGGTTTGTCCAACTGGCTCCTCTGCAGAGGTAGAGGTCCTGGTCTCCATCTGAGTCAAAATCTGACCAGGCAGCAGCCCGGCTCGGTCACGTGCCCGTGATTCCCACGTCACCAGCCACATCAATAAAAACACTATCGTCATTCCGCCATAAACGAGGAGGACTGTCGTCAAGATTGACCGTAAAAAGATCAATATCGCCGTCGTTATCGAAATCCACCCAACTGGCGGCATAAATATTGTTTGCCGGTCCACCCAGTCCCACATCCTCAGTAATATCCACGAATCCTTCTTCCCCGTCCAATTGCCAAAAGGATTGATAATCGGCCCCACCAATATAAAGTTCCAGAGTATCGTCATTGTCAAAGTCACCCCAGACAGCAGTATGTGCTCCAGCAGTGAGGAATGTATAAACTGGACTGAAGGTACCATCCTGATTCTCGTAAAGATAAGTTTCATCATACAGTTTGGGTACAACTAAGTCGAGATCATCATCATTGTCATAATCTCCCCAGGCGCCGGCATAGGATTCACCACCCTCCATGACTCCCCAGTCAACATCGGTGTATTCCGAAAACGTGGCTGTAACCGTAGACTCTCCCTCCGTCAGAGTCAGCATCTGATCAGCAGGAATGTTCACCAGTGTCTCCACCAACCC
>CAZHRR010000210.1:0-2747 GCA_964534955.1 uncultured bacterium | reverse complement strand
TTGTGAATAGGTTAGCGCTGTTCCGTCCCTAAAGATCACTATACGGGATGAGTAGAACAAACCAGGTTTGAATTTGGTGGCTTAAACTGATAAAATTATTTACATTTCATCGTGATTCTCTAAGCTGAATTGCCTAAGTCCGCCACTGGGATAGGGCATGAGGCCGGTACGGTTCCGGGGGAAACGCCGGGATTAGCTCCCCAATTGGAAGGAGATTTCATGGTCATAAAAGAAAAACCAATATCGACTCTCACTGCAGTTTCCCCTTCAAATGGTAATATCCTGCTCGATCAACACGGTCGAGTTTTTGATTATCTCCGCATTGCTGTAAACGAAAAGTGCAATATGAGGTGCTGCTATTGCATGCCGGAAGAGGGTATTGATTTCCATCCCCCAGAAAGACTACTTACAATAGACGAGATGTGGCGCCTTATTACTATTTTTGCTTCACTTGGAGTTCGGAAGGTACGTTTCACGGGTGGCGAGCCCCTTATTCATAAAGAGCTTATTCCTCTTATACGGGAAGTTTCGACTGTCTCCGAAATTGAATCTATACACGTTACAACAAACGGTCTGCTGCTTTCAAAGATAGCTAATAATCTCCTTGCTGCAGGTGTGGATGGCTTAAACATCAGTCTGGATACACTTCATGAAGACCGGTTTGTGGAGATCACCAGACGGGAAGGACTGAACAGAGTGCTGGAGGGGCTCTCACTTGCTCTCGAGATTGGTTTCCCGTTAGTCAAGATAAACGTGGTAGCTATGCGAGGTTTCAACGATGATGAGATTGGAGATTTTGTCGAGCTCACAAAGGATAATCTGCTTACTGTGCGTTTCATCGAGCTTATGCCCTTCGATTCCCATCAGATCTGGAAGACAGGAAAATTTTTCGGTGCAGACATGATCCTTGAAATCCTCCACTCACTCTATCCTGAGTTGGATCGAGTTTCCGGCAGTTCTACTGAAGAGCATATGTTCCAGGTTCCGGATTACAGTGGTAAAGTTGCCGTGATCCCCTCATTCACACGAAGCCTCTGTAGTGAATGTAGTCGTATCAGACTTACTGCTGACGGCAGGATTCGCAACTGTCTCTATTCAGATAATGAATTCAATGTCAGGGATCTCATGCGTAATGGAGCTAAGGATGAAGAGATCAGCAGGATGTTCAGACAAGCCATGTGGATCAAACCAAGGGATGGAAGGGAAGCGCAGAAGTTAAATGGACATCATCGTGAAAGTATGACACAGATAGGAGGGTGAGGTTTGGTTAGTAGTAACTGGTAGAGTGGTAACTGGTTAGACGATAGACAAAAATAGTGGTAGTTGCAGGAGCAGAAGTCAGATGGCAGAGGTCAAAGAAAAAAGTAGCAGTGGCAGGAGCTGCGGAAGTGGCATCATTCATCCAATTATCTATAAATCCAATAATCCATTAATCTGGAGATGTTATGAATAGTTTTACACATTTAGATAAAAAAGGAAATGTTAAAATGGTGGATGTGACGGATAAAGTCAATACCATTAGAATGGCAAAGGCAGAAGGTAAAATCTCCATGTTGCCTGAAACTATTTCAGCCATTCAGGATGACGCTCTTCCCAAAGGGAATGTTCTCACCACGGCTAAAATTGCCGGGATTCAGGCTGCGAAGAAAACGGCCAATCTTATTCCCATGTGCCACCAACTGAATCTGTCGTTTGTGGACATTGAATTTGACGTTCAATCTAACTTTGTGCATATTCAATCCATCGTGAGAACGAAAGAAGCTACTGGAGTGGAAATGGAAGCACTCACAGCTGTTTCTATCGCAGCGTTAACCATATATGATATGTGTAAAACTGTAGACAAAACCATGATAATTGGCGAAGTCAAGTTGGTGGAAAAAGTAGGCGGTAAATCTGACTACGCAGTTGAATACCGTCCCAAAGTCGGGGTTATCACCATTAGTGATAGCGTGACTGACGGTGCTAGCGAAGATATATCGGGTCCGATTTTAGTCAATGGATTTAGCAATGCCGGCTGCACGGTAGATCATCAGAATGTATTGCCTGATGGTTCTGAAGCACTTGTTCCTACAATTCAATCTTGGATTAAGGAAGGTGTGGAATTAATTCTTACGACAGGTGGTACTGGATTGGGTCCCAAGGATTTAACCATTGATGCAGTAGGAGAGATTTTCGATACAAAGTTACCGGGTGTGGAGCAGGCGCTTCATGCATACGGATGGGGCAAAGTAAAAACTGCCATGTTATCCAGATTAACGGCCGGTGTCGTGGATGGCTCAATCGTTATATGTCTTCCTGGGAGTACAGGTGCTGCCAAGGACGCTTTGAAAGTGTTAATCCCAACAATTTTTCATTCATTTCACATGATTAGGGGCGAGAAGCATTAATAACTGTGACACAGAGTTCACGGAGAATCACAGAGAACCACAGAGATAAAAAAATAAACTGGAAGAATGAATTGATGGAATCTTGGATTGTTGGAGAAAATTTGCGATGGTTTGGGATTATCAATCCATTAATCCAACAATCTAATATTCCTATTATTATCAAATAATGGAATACATTTTACCAATTCTGTTTTTGTTTGTGGCATTCCTCTACTCAAGCGTTGGTTTGGGAGGTGGATCTTCCTATACAGCGCTCATGGCTATTTGGGGGATAAGCTATATGCTCATTCCAACGACATCATTGACCTTGAACCTGATTGTCACATTGATAGGTATGATAAACTTCTGGCGCAATGGTCA
>CAZHRR010000209.1:0-2750 GCA_964534955.1 uncultured bacterium | reverse complement strand
ATACGCTGCCCGGACTTCAACCAACCGGTAAAATCTTTCTGCTCTTGCTCTCTATCAATAAAAAAGGGTTCATCAACAACAATTCCATATCTAAAAGGATTTTTCATGTTAAGAATCTAATACGCAATAATGCATAACGCAAGAGTGCGTAATTCATTAAAATCGCCATATAGCCACCCCAGTGAAATATTCGCCACTGGCGGATTTCACAGGGCAAGCAATATCAAGAAGGCACGAAGAAATATATCCAAATTAGTTACTATGACCTTCATCTTATGATGGCTGATTTGGATTCAATTTTTTCGATTAGTGATTCTTTGTAATTGACTGGCATCTGCTTGCCCGCCATCTTTTTGGCGGGGCTGCTGGCTACTAGCTGCTGCCTGCCCGCCTTGTTTTTGGCGGGGTTTCTGGCTTACCTGCAAGTAGCTATTAGTTTTGATCGTCGATCACCAAGTTGACACAACATAATCTCTGGTCAAAAGCCAAACTCCCCACAAAAGAATCGACCAACTAAGACTGAGCAATGAGCCTATGATAAAGTATTCAGAAAGTCTCATCTTCTGTTCGTTATCTCCTTGGATGTCTCCGAATCTATATATGGCCTTGATGGTCAGCAGGAATCCTATCAAGCTTGCTTGTCCTATGGTAAGGAAAATCCAGAATAGAAAGCGCTCCAGAATCCCTATCCACTTCCCAGCCTCAGAGAATCCTTTAGGTAATCCTTCTGCAACAAACTTCTTCATCAGAAGACGCACTACAAAATGCCCACCGAATACAGCCACGAGAAACAGAACCAAGTATGTAATTTCATGCATACCGACAAATCTCATGGCACCACCCAACAGTCAACCCTATTCGGTTGATTATGTGAATATCAACCTTATAAGGTAGATTTACTGGCAATAACAATTTCAATAACTTTTACACCCTCTAACACTTCTCGTATATTTCTACGGTTCAGATGCTTATTAACAGCTTCAACTGATACACCTTCAGATTCGGCCACGTCATAAATAGTACCGCTTTCGGCATACTCTCTAAACCGACGGAAGGTCATTTCATTCCATCTAGCCATATGTCCGGATATCAACCAAAGAACTACATTAACATACTCTGATTCAATATCATTAGATAGACAGGAAAACATTCGTCGTTTCCTTTGGGAAATCTCTAAAGCTCTACGAGATTTCTCGAATGCATCACCTCGCATCTCGGCAGTTGTATTCTGGAATGGTGTGGTGATTGTGCCTAAGCCGATTCCCCATCGTACTTGAAGCGGATAGATGTCACTCATCAGGAGTAAAAGAGAATAGATAGGCCGTCCCTCGTGTGAAAACAGCCCTTGGATCTCATCACCAGCTTGTATACTGAACGGTACGACAGGTTTCTTATCCTTATTAAACTTCGTCAACTTGGTCTTTAGACTCTCCATTGCTTCTAAGCTCGCTGACCGCGAAGAGACAATGTCACCTGTTACCGCTATGTAGCTCTCAGAAATCATCTTTTTAGTCTCGATAGCATAACTGCCCACTTTAGGCACCCAGACGGGCCTGCCCGACTAAGTCATTCCCGTCCGAACGGCTTGGACGGGCGGACAGGTGGGCGGGTTTCGTTAACGATAAACGATTTCATTGTTTAAATCGGTGTTCGTTTACGAGCTCCTTACTGCTTGCGTCTGATAGCACGAGATTTCTCTACTTCTTTCTGTTCTTTTGTCCCCGACCTTTGGTACGGGATCATGCCTACATTCCATTACCTGTCTACACTATCTCTACGACAGGCAGGCGGCAGGCAGGCGCTTTTAATTGTCGCCTTGTAAGAATCTGGGATTAAGAGGGAGGATTTGCAGAAGGATCAAGACGGTTTTAGCCTCGGTGTAGTCCTAGCCGTTCCGGCAATGGAGAGGCCCTACGGCGAGCCCTGTCTGAGTCCCGATTGTCGGGACGAGTTCAATTTATTCCTGAAGGATTCCGAAGAACCGTTGAATATTCTCACAGCCTGCCCGTTCGTAAAGAAGTGTAGACGGGTGGCTGTTTCTCCGTAGGAGCCTGTGGCTTTTGCTCCAAAGAAGCTCCTGTGACCCAGAGGGTCTCTCCTGTCAAGGAGTCCTACGTGACCTGTGGAGGAGCAGCCGTCCCGATTTGAGTCGGGATGGCGAAATAAATGTTTTTTCATCTGCAGTACAACCCACCGATCAGTGATCCGCCAGCCGGCGGAATCACCGACCCTCCTACGTTCCACTCCGGACGGACAGGCGGTTTTGGTCGCCTCAGCTGATGGCCAGTTCTTGTCTTCCCTCTATTTATCCGCAGGATCCTTCGGATAAGAGAGGGATCGAGCCTGCCCTGCGGGAAAGAAAAAGAGTTTGATGGGGGAAACAAAGTGAAAAAAGTGGCAGTTGTTGTGGAAAAACGACTATTCAAATTTTGCTAGAATTGTTTTATAGAATTCTTCAATATCCCGGAGATTGTTTTGCAAAATACCTTTTAATATTTCCTGATCAATGTTCTGATACTCGTGGACGGCAATATTCCTAAACCCTACCATGGCATTCATTTTCTGTCCACTTTCTTTTGATAAGATATTATTCTGTACCAACAAGTCAAAATGGGCTCGTAATGTGTCAGGCAAACCTAACCCTTCATAAGCGATGATGTGCGCTGCAATATCCACAGATGCCTGAACTGCACGCTGTAAATTCAAAACAAAAATATCCTGAACATCTATTTTATCTAACGTTTCAACAA
>CAZHRR010000208.1:0-2780 GCA_964534955.1 uncultured bacterium | reverse complement strand
ACAAAATTTAAAAATTATTTGTATTTGACATTTAAAAACGAAATGAGTAAATTTGCTTACAAAGAGAGTTAGTGGGGTAAGATATGCATATTTATCTAATTTAAAAATCTTTCCCCAATCGAAACAATTGGATAGATAGTAAGTAACTAAAATAAGGGAAAAACCATGAATAAATTACTAAAAACACTTCCATTCCTCTTAATGGTCGTCGGTATCGTTTTCTTTGTCGGTTGCGCTGAGGAGGAAGAGGAAGAAGTTCATCCGCTCGTGGGTACCTGGGATATGACAAATATGGAGCAATCCTCTTTATATACAGCAGCTGATACCATACTTGAAATAGGAAAGTTCCCGGGAGATACTCTTGGTGCAGGGGCAATGACTTGGGCAGAGTTTAGCGCATTAGGTGTCTCTGCAACTGCAGTACTAAAGGAAGATGAAACTTATACATTATCTGGGAATTTCCCCATTTCTAATGATACGCTTGGATTCACCCCATCTGTTGTTCCACTTAATGATTTAGGCACCTGGACCGCTCCTGAACCATTAAGCACACTGCTGCTTGAAGGGAGTATCTACGTAATACCACCAAGTGGTGAGCCTGGGGAAATTGAGGTTGATGACATAGATAACCCAACAACTTTGTCAATATCCTATAGTGAAGTTGAAGCTGATACAGTTGTTCTTCCGATAGACTTAACTGGAGATGATATCCCAGATATGTTCCTGCCTGATATTCCTATTAATAGTGCTAGTTCGACTACTCTTGGGTTTGAAAAGCAGTAATAAAAGCTTCAAACTTTAATTCATTTAAATAAAAATAACAGAAGGGCAGGTTGATTGCGCAAAATTCGATCTGCCCTTCCATATCTATTTTTATATCATAATCAGGAGGGAATTATGAATAGAAGATTCTTTAATATCATTACGATTTTTCTGATGGTTAGTGTTACCCTTAGTTGGGGGATGGTAACCAATACAAACCAGAGCACAGAATATATCCGCCTTTTGAATCGCAACGCATCTACAGATCTGGATGCAGCGCTATTCAATCCGGCTGGGCTGACGAAACTAAGAGACGGAATTCACCTCTACTTGAGTAATCAGACCATCTGGCAGACAAGGGAGATACAGGCTACGTTTCCCACATATAACTCTGATACGTTTACCGGAAAGACTTTCGTCCCGGCCTTTCCTAACACGTATTTTGCATATAAGAAGGGCAAGTTTGCTTTATCCGCAGGATTTATGCCAATTGGTGGTGGAGGAAGTTCTGATTTTCCGGACGGCCTGCCAACATTTGATTATCAGCTGGCAAAGCTTGTTGGCTTGCCGGCTAAGCTAATTGATGCGGAATTGGAGCCGTACGGCGAAATCACTGGGTATTCCGTTAAGGCTGGATTTGTCGGTTCATCAATATACTTTGCCGGTCAAGGAAATATTGCCTACGCCCTGAATGACATTGTATCAGTGGCATTCGGTTTTCGTGGCATTTACGCTCTGAATACCTATGTCGGAGCACTGGAAAATGCTGTTCTATATGCTGAGAATGGAGATATAGCTGGCGTTATTCCCGATATGGAAGTGGATTCAGAGCGCACGGGCACGGCTTATACAGCCATTGTTGGTATGAACATTTCCCCAGCGGAGGGGATGAATATAGGATTCAGGTACGAGCACATTGCCAAACTGCAGTTGGAGGCTAGTACAAAGAAAGACGATACAATACTGTTAGGTGAACCGGGTATGTTCCCAGACGGAGAGACGTACAGTGAAGATATCCCAGCTCAGGTAGGTGCTGGTGCTTCTTACCAACTTACACCAGCTCTTAAGGCAGAGATCGGTTTCAACTACTTTATGAATACTCAATGTGACTGGGATGGTGATGAGGAAAAGGTAACTGATGATTTTAATACTGGCGCTGGGATCGAATATGCCTTGAGCGAAGTTCTGACTGTAAGTGCCGGTTACCTTTACTCTACAACGGGTGCCACAGACGAGTACCAGAGCGACATGGACTACAGCCTTGCTTCACAGACGATTGGCGGCGGACTTAAATATGCACTCAATCCTAAGACAGCACTGAGTCTAGGCCTCTCTAACACCTTCTACAAGGATGGCCAGAATGATGATGTTGGGACGAACTTTGAGGAGAAGTACAGGAAGACAGCGTTCGTTGTAGCGCTTGGTATTCAATACATGTTCTAAAAGAAAATCATCAATTTGAAAGAAAGGCTGTCCTGATCGTCGGGATAGCCTTTTTTATTTGTGTATACCAAAAGAGGGCTTTGAACTATATAAAGGGGGAATAATAACAATTATTAAAACTGTATTTCCCATGGCTCATCTAAAAAAAATATTTTGTTTTTTTCTATGGGAACAGTTTTTGTTTTATTTACAATGTCCATTGGATCGGAGATTTCTGGAAAAACAATCGGAAGCCATGTTGAATCATTTAAGAAAGATTCAAGATTAACGAAAAATATTTCCGGATCAATCGTTAAACCAACGGGAACCAATACACACCCCGGAGGTTGTAACTGGATAAAGAAATGAATAATTGTATCCTGTGGAAAAGAGGTGAGAGTATCATATAGAATAGGATCACTATATGCGATTAGGTGATCCTGAGGATTGGTTTGATCTAACTTATCAAGCGCAACTAACGAAATTCCCTTTACACCAATTGCGTTAAGAAGAGAATCTCCCACAATTACATCACCCTCTACACCCGACACAGGGTACAATCCAACCGGATATTCACAGGCGCCAAATATAAATAT
>CAZHRR010000207.1:0-2806 GCA_964534955.1 uncultured bacterium | reverse complement strand
GCCTTTCCATCTCCGTACGGATTCTCACCTGTCCATTCTGGTGAATCATTAGCCCAAGCGAAATTCCCAGTTATATCGGTACCGACTACCTTGGCCAATCCTGCCTCCACACCTTCGGGACGCTCAGTCTTATCCCGGCAGATCAGCACCTTCTTGCAGAATGCAGCACACTCTTCCTGAATTCCACCGGAATCGCTGATGACGAATCGGGCTTCACTGAGCAATTCCAAGAAAGAACGATACTGAAGCGGTTGCACTACATTCACATTCCTGAGCAGGTTCTTATGTCGCTGTACTTCCGGATTGGGGTGAATGGGAAAAATAAACTTAAGATCACTCTGCTCTGCTGCCAGTTCATCCAACTGACGGAATATGATTTCCATCCTGTCACCAAAATTTTCCCTGCGATGGAGAGTAACCAGCACCTTGTTACCGTAGCTAACGGGAAAATCGAAACGACTGCAGCTGTCAATCACAGTGTTACCTGTTACCACTACGTTACTGATGCCCTCTTTCCGCAAGTTACCGGCAGCTGTCTCAGTTGGCGCCCAGTTGATATGAGAGACCCGGGAAATCAACTGGCGGTTCGCTTCTTCCGGCCACGGAGCCTTAAGGTCGTATGTGCGTAAGCCGGCTTCCACATGTCCCACTGCAATCTCTTCGTAAAATGCTGTCAGGGCTACTGCTGCCGCAGTAGATGTATCTCCCTGCACGATCACAAGACTCGGTTGCTCCCGGCGCAGGATAGGAACGACTAAAGTAGCCACTCTTCCAAAAACATCACCCGGAGTCTGTCCCCGTTCCATGATCCCGAGGTATATATCAGGTTCAGGAATGAGGTCGGCTACATCTTCAAAGAGGTCATCATGCTGACCTGTAAAGAGCATCCGGAAGGAGATTCCTCTCGACATCAGTTCATCAACCACAGGAGCTAATTTGATCACCTCAGGCCGGGTACCAAAACAGATCAGAATTGACAATTTTGGGGTAGAATCTTTCACAGACTGGAAAATGTCATTCAGTTGGAATTAAACCCAAACTGCAGATCATGGAGTCGTCTATATTCGCCATTTTTCCGGAGCAATTCATCATGTGTCCCTTCTTCCACGATGCTGCCATCTTTTAACACAACAATCTTATCAGCATTGACTACGGTAGACAAACGGTGAGCAATAACAAATACAGTCCGGTCCTTCATCAGACGGTCTATGGCTTCCTGCACTTTCTTCTCGGCTTCGCTGTCGAGGGCTGATGTAGCTTCATCGAGGATCAGTATAGGCGGGTTTTTGATGAGCGCTCGAGCCACAGAAATTCGCTGACGCTGACCGCCGGATAGTTTCACACCGCGGTCGCCTACAATCGCACCAAAGCTGTAAGGCTGTTCCTCTATGAACTCCAGTGCGTTGGCAGCCATCGCTGCTTCCCGAATGGTTTCGTCGTCCACCCTATCCGTTCCGTAAGCGATATTATTCCGGATTGTATCGTTGAATAAAAATGTCTCCTGTGGAACAATACCCATCAGTTTTCGGAGAGAACCCAGCCGTATTTCTCTTACATCGTTTCCATCCAAGCGAACAGCCCCGTCACGAACATCATAAAATCTCGGGATCAGGTCCGCCATTGTGGATTTCCCTGCACCACTCTCGCCAACAATAGCCACAACATCACCCTTTCTAATCTCCAGATTCACATTTCTCAGAACTGTGCCGTTACTGCTATCATATGAAAATGAAACATTATCGAATTGTATAGTCTTCTCGAACCCGTCAATATCCATGGCATTTTCACTATCAACAATACTTTTGGGTTTGTCCAGCAGACCAAACGTCCGTTCAGCTGATGCAAAAGCCGTCTGCAAATCCTGATTGACAGTATTCAACCTTCGAACAGGAGTCAGCACCGAAAACAGAATGAGGATGAAACGGATAAAATCTTCAGGATTCATCACTTTATCCACAACCTGCATTCCTCCCACCCAGAGAAGGATCACACCAACAACGACACCAATAGTTTCTGTGACAGGGGTTGAACCATAGCGAAGCTTCATCTGCCGGTAAAGCAGTTGACGATGACGTGATGTCTTTTTCCCGAAACGCAGCCGTTCTGTTTTTTCCATGACAAACGCCTTTACCACACGAATAGCGCCCAAAGTCTCCGTCAGTGTTGAAGTAATATCCGCTACCTGAAGAGACGTTCGTTTGACCTTCCGCCGAATGCTCCGCCCTACTGCTGTTATGATCACGCCAGCCAACGGCAGAATCACCAAAGCAGCTAATGTCAGCTGCCAATTGATGATCAGTAAGAGAAAAGTGAACATTAATATATTAATAGGTTCAACTAGAATACGATGGAAGCTTACCGACAAAGATCGTCTGATATTATTTACATCATGAAGAACAATCGAAGTCAATTCACCGGCCCTTGTCTTGTCAAAAAAGGAAAGTGACAGAGATGTGATATGATTAAACAGCTTATTCCTGAGATCCCTGACAACACTTATCTGAACAAAACCGGTCAGTAGATTTTTCAGATATAGAAACAGGTTTTTCAAAACAAACACAATAAGAATAGTCACACACAACGCCTTTAGTGTATCAACTTGTGTCCCCTTTAACACAAGCTTGTTAGTCCAAAGCTTGAGTGATTCATTTATGCTGAGGCTCGACGCCGATTCCAACGCTTTTTGACCAGCGGAAAGAGTATCAAAGTCAGTCAAAATGTTGTTGATCAAAGATGCAGTTATCCAGACAGAAAGAGAATTAAAGAAAACATAAGCCAGAGAAGCGATAACCGAAAGGATCAGTAT
>CAZHRR010000206.1:0-2977 GCA_964534955.1 uncultured bacterium | reverse complement strand
CAGTAAGAGTATAATCTGAAAGATCGGAAACAGATTCGTAATAAGCCTCAATCACGATCCCAGGTTCCTTAAAAACTACAGGTGCAGTAAGGAGTGTATTCCCATCGGGGAAATAAGCACCCGTTTCAGGTATCGCAACCCAGCGATCAAATATCCACATGTCATTCGTCCCGACATATATACGCTTGGCAACTCGGAGGGTGTAGTATTTCATTCCCAATGTAGAATCCTGATCCAAAAAGACAGAATAGCTATTAATAGTATCATTCACTAACCCAAGGCTGTGAAACTGATTAATCTGATTCCCCTGAGCATTCACATACCATGGATCCTTAATATCAATATCAAGAGGTAAGCCCTGGCGCTCCGGAATATTGTTTTGGAAATGAATGGGGTATGTATCATCAAATTGAGCATTTTGTTGATTGCCATCTATTGCTATGTCGAAGTTATTTGTAAGTAGGTATTTGCTGGGTATCAAATTCCAATCGTGATGTTTCACTGTATCGGTTTCATTGGTGTGTTCAAGCCACTCGTTATCGGTCCAAATGGTAAATTGCTCTGTTATCGGTAGCCGAAAAGCTTGACCAGATTTGAGACCATTATAAACGCCTTGAAGAGTTAGAGAACCATTCAGGTCCTCAGTCAAGTACTTATTAGCGAATGTGACAAGTTCCCCATTGCTTGCGTTCTGAAAAGCGTCAATGTATGCCTGATAAGACAATTTGGGGTTTCCACTTGCATCAAACAAACCGGAATAACTGTTTTTACTAGAGTAGTTTAACCATTCAGTTCCATCATCGGGTGAAGTCAACAAAAACCAAGAAAACATATCTGCACCATATGCTGCACATGAGTTCAGCGATTCTTCAAGAAACTCCTTTTGGCGTTCTTGACTGTAAAACGTTATGTTATCATTATATGACTGAGGCACCGTAGAACCTGCTGGTTCTATGGCGGGATATGCTGTCTCGATTACCCATACAGGACGCTCAGCAATTGTAGGATCACCTTGCACATCAGAGATTGCTTGCAAGGCTCTTTTTGCTGCCCAGACAATCTCGCCAACCATGAAACCCATAACTGGCATGGCATAAATATCATTGGGATAGACGTTTATCCCTGCAATGTCATAGTAATCTCTCCACTCATACAGAGCACGGGCAAGGTTAAAAATGTGAAAGTCCTGTATTATTTGAGCGGTGGGATCTTCAATTCTGATAGCATCCTTCAATGTAACTGCCACTGTCTCAACAAACCCGCCAGGAGCGTCATCAGCCCAGGCATCACCCTTGCGCCACCAGTCATAGGTTTCTGCAAAACGGGCTGCGTTTAGCTCGTTTTCAGCTTGCCAAATTGCCACACCCCAGGGAAGTTGGCTGAATTTATTCACAACTGCACGAGAATAAAGTTTTAGCCAGTATAGATAGACATTCTGAGGGATCCCTATAAAGTTCTGAACACTATTGCCTCGAACAGTTCCTGGAGCAATGGTCCGGGGACCACTGCCATCATCATATTTTGGCGGACGATCTCTATGGCCAAGACCGACAATGACATAGGGTACAATATTATGGTTTACTGCTGATTGGATAACATAACCGATTGTCTCCCAACCATCGTTATTTTGAATCTGTTCTATATAGGCCTCTACAAGAGGACCATCAATATTGTCGGGATTGAGTGCAGGATCTATGTTATCAATCGTTGGCACGATATCTTTCCAAATTGCTTCTATACGGACATGAGTTAAACCCATAGCCTGCATCGACTGGAAAGTGGCATCAACTCGTTGTTCATAGGTAAGAGTTGTGTCCCAGTGTTGGGTAAACTGGAACTTATCACCGCTATACCCAAATCCTCCCCACAACAGATTTGGATTGGGAGAAATTGAAGGAGTCACATTTTCATAAATATTTACAAATTGCCCAGCTGAGTTGTAATAACCATGTATCAGATTAATATTGATGACAAGATTCTCGTTTATAGCATCTATCGACACATCAATAGGAAGGCTATTCAAAACGGCTTGAGCTTCAAGTTCGGGATTTACGCCTTCAACAATGCTGTCCTGGGAGGATGCATTAAACGCTTCTATATCCAAGACTTTATATTCAAAATTCTGCAAAGGATCAGCCCATAATGACATTACAGAAGTGAAAACATTTACGAAAAACTCTACAATATCATCTGCCAACCCTAAACTGATTAGATCCCAATACCAAGCAACATCAGCGTCGGTAACAGACAATAGGTTTCCAGAATCGTAAGTTCTTAACACTAGGCCAACACCTTCAACAACCATTTCCAACTTGGCCCAAGCTGTATAAGCCAATGTAAATTTCGTCGAACCTTTTTTAGCTTTGATGCCTTTCAGCGCTGCTACTACCCTAACTTCATTGTTTTCCTCTCTGAATCCGAAATAGGTGACTGTATTAGGACGTTCTAAATCATAATTAGAGTACTCTGTTTCCAGATTAGCCTTTTCTTGATCATAGATCTGATTTAATTCCTCGGTGAAAAGATCCGGTAGGGGGTGAGGATGTCCATTCACATTCAGAGTAATTTGGCGCGTGAAATCGGCCCTCAGAAAATTCGAAGGAGCCATACAAACCGCAAGAAAGGATAGAAAAAAGACTATTTTAGTTCCCGTTTTCTTCCAAGGATTCAAGATTGGCTTTCGCATTGAAAGTGTGGTTGTTGTTTTCATATTATATACCTCCCTCTTATTATGTTCGATATTGGCTTTATATTCTTCACCTTATACCACGGGCTACGATGGGTAGCGGCAAGCCCGCACCCGTATTGCCAACAGCAAAGATTTGATCCCCAATCTGTGCAATCCCCCAAAAGCGCCCACCCCCTACCAATTCAGGATAGTAAACAGATGTACTCCCGTTGTAATGATACAATACTTGATAATCTCCCGCTGTCACTCCTGTACTCATCACCTACCTACACCGGACTAATGACATCC
>CAZHRR010000205.1:0-3133 GCA_964534955.1 uncultured bacterium | reverse complement strand
CTTATCCACAGGATCTACGAAGGAGGCTGTGCCCTTCGGATAAAGAGAGGGATGCATAAACCGTTGTTATTTGGATGTTTTCCCCCTCTTCTTCGTAAGTCGAAGATCCCGTACACGGAGTGTCGGGGAGAGGGGGTGTCCGCCTGTCCCGCAGGGACTCCGAGGAGTTGGCGGACGGGGGTGAGTTAAATATTTTCGTTTCCAGCCTGACTTTTTTTTGGCGGGATCTTCGGTGGAAGATGTACAGATCAATGTCGGAATTTGGGTGCCTTGGCTTCTCTTTCAGATAAAGTTCAATAATAGCAGAGTTCAGCTATACTATGTTGTGAATGCATGCAAATGTTTTATTTCATTATAAGGTTCCAACCAGATGACATCGTAGGGTTGCATGGTAACGTGAAGTTTTTCAGCCTGCGCTTTCCACTCCATTCCACTAATAAGATCGGACCAGTATGTTTCATTGATATCGAGTTCAGAAAGGGAAATTTCGATGAGGCACTCCTTATTGGTCACGTTGGTCAGTGTTAATATATGCTGATCCTTTTCAGGTGATATTCTTAAAACAGCAAAGATCTCAGGTGCTATCACCAGAATACGTTGTTCCCCGTTGGGGTGAAACCCGCGATGTCTCGTTCGGACCTGAATAATTCTCCCTAATTCCCAGTTAATATGTGCGAGTTTGGAATAAGGTTCTTTCAAAGCTTTGGCGTGAATAGCATCGCCATCGAATACGGTGCGGTTTATCTCGCGTTTGGATTTGGTGACCAAAACAGCTTTGATATCATTGCGAGTCCCTATTAAGCCGTGGAAATAAATTCCGGGAACGCCTCTAAGAACAAGAGCAATGCTCCGGGAGGCAACGAATCGTTTAACCTGAAAAGCGATATCCTCATCACAATCCTCGCAGTTGAGGGCACTGTACCAGGTTGTATTAATTTCGTAGGGTTCTTCAATGCCAGCTTCATTGGTTTTATTGGAAATGAGGCCACCATGCTCTACTGCCTTGCGAATAATGAAATCAATATCTTCTTTTTTAAGAATGTTCTGCACAGCCATGAGTCCGATGCCGTCATGGGAATCCAGAAAGTTGAAAAAGGTGGTTGTATTCGAATTAAATCTTAAACCTTTGGCCCACTCTGAAAGGGTGGTGGTATCACCGGAATAAAAGGTAAATAAGACCAATGGTGGTAAGGCGAAATTATACACCATATGTGCCTCATCATGACCATTGCCGAAATAGGAAACATTTTCTTCGTGAGGAATATTAGTCTCTGTAATTAACGCCACGGACGGTGCCACAAGGTCCAAAATATCTCGAAAGAGTTTTATGATTTCATGAGTTTGTTCTAATTGTGTACATCGGGTCCCCGGTTCAGCCCATAAATAGGTAACGGCATCCAAACGAATGATATCAGCCCCATGACGTACGTAAAGAAGCAAAATTTCAATAACCCGCATCAAAACATCGGGATTCTTATAATTGAGATCAATCTGATCTGGAGAAAATGTAGTCCAAACATAAGTGGGTCCGTTTATTGTTTGGAATTTTGTAAGCACATCCGATGTTCGAGGCCGGAAAATCATCTTGCGCTGATCATCTGTTAATTCATCACGGGATTTATAAGAAATGAAAAAATTCTTATAGTAGGGATTGCCATCCAGAAATTCCTGAAACCAGCGGCTTTTGGATGATACGTGATTGATGACCCCATCAAACATCAACTGATAACGACCTTCCAGATCCTCAATATCCTGCCAGGAACCTAATCGTGGATCCACGGTTTCAAAATCTATGATTGAAAATCCCTTATCGGATGAGTAAGGAAAAAAGGGCAGAATATGAAGTGTATTAATTACTCCTCTGAGATAGGTATCACACATTTCAGCAAGGAGGCCGAGGGGCTTACGGTCCTTACTGCGAAATAGATCCCCGTAAGTGATAAGAACAACGTCTTTTTCCGTGAACCGTTCTATGGGATCGAATTTTTCTTCTTTTTCCCCCATTGACTGAGGTTTGTGAGCATAATAAACCTTTAAGATCCGTTCTAATTCAGGCATGTAGTCTTTTGCTATTGTCTTGCCGTACAGAAAACGCAACCGGTCATGTATTCGCTGACGAATCTTAGATGGTATCTTTAACAGGGGTCTTTTGTACTCCGGTTCTTGATTATGAACAGTATGGGTAGTGTCATAGTATTCTCCGGAATTGGAGTTTCCGGTTGTTTTATTTGGTGTCATTGATTTCAAATCAATCTGTCAACACAAATGCCGTTTTCTTAAAAAATGGCTTTATAAACGTCTCCTATCGTAAGTCTCAAGCCTTGACGCCAGGCGTCCTCCCATCTTCTGGTTTTGTCAACCCATCCTTGTTTTGATGTATCCGGCGGAATATCATCCCAGACCGGCTGACCGGGATAATTTATGACGATATCTCCGTTCACATATTTTTTTCTTTCCTCATTCCATTCTGCCTGTTTGAACTGCATTGCATTTCTGTATCCTAATTTGATTAATGCTAATAATCGATTTCTCCCTCCGCCTACAGCCAGACATTTTGCTGCCGGAAGATGGTGGATACGGATGGGGCCTTCTACTACAAACTCCGAAAGATATTTTCTCTCATATAAACGAAACTTTGTAATCCAGGGTATTTTTCCATCTGGCTTTTCAAAATCCCACTTCAATGAGCCGAGGTCGGTAATTTCGTCACTGCCATGCTGATCAAGATGCTGACCCATTGGGAACAGGGTTACTTCCTGTCCATCCGTAAAAAACTTAAATACGTCGCTACCAGGTAATCCGCTCTTTAAAGCCAGCGCATTAAACAAATTGTATTCGGGAAACCTTAGATTGTAATAGTAACCCAGAAGGATTCTGTACAGGTATCCAATTTTTAGTTTTTCGAGGCTATGTTCTAAAGATAAACTGATTTGCATACTGTTTAAACCACCTTGTTAAACTCCGAGTTTGTGTTTGCCGTGTTCAGTGCTTTTATAGACATGCAATCCCTACGGGATTTCTTTTCATATTTAAAGACTCCGTTAGGAGTCAAATGTCTATAACATCCGATCATAATAAATCAACAACGCTGCCCGCCTGAATGACGCAGTCGGGCAGGTAGGTGTTGAATGTT
>CAZHRR010000204.1:0-3296 GCA_964534955.1 uncultured bacterium | reverse complement strand
GGCTACTTCTGCACTAATCCGGAGGATTCTACCGCATACTTCATTCCTGAGAGTGAGCTTGTGATTGATAAAGCGGATTTGAAGGTTCGCGTGGGGCTGAAGGAAAAGGAAGAACCGATCACTGTGTGCTACTGTTTTCAGCATACCAAGTCTGATATTGAACAGGACTTTGCCGAGAACGTACATTCGACAATCGAGGATGAGATTCGGGAAAAGGTGAAGAATAATCAATGTTCATGTGAGACTATGAATCCTAAGGGACGATGCTGTCTTGGCGATGTCCGTAGCACTTATCTTAAGTCAAGGGATGCAGTTTTAGCGAAATAGACGATAGGGGATAGACTCATGGCAGACAATTTTGAGCGCTCTTGTGTCCGGTCATACGTTGACCATGCCAAACTAGTGGCTCTTCAGGAACAACTGGGTTTGCGAGGTGATTTGGATCGACAGGCTGATATCTTAGCGATGCTCGGAAACGGAACGCGTTTGAAAATTCTCTACGCTCTGGCGGAAGGGGATGAGCTTTGTGTATGTGACTTGGCAGATATTCTTAATATGGATGTTTCAGCTGTTTCCCATCAACTGAGACGGTTGAGGGATCGAGGACTGGTGATCAATCGGAGAGATGGTATGACAATCTACTATCGGTTACTGCAAAGCGAAGAGAGCAGCAAGGCATGCGAATTGATCGAAATGATTTTTCAACAATCGGAATCTCGTGAGGTGACTTATGAAAGTTGAGTTCTTTACTGCTGGTTGTCGTCCGTGTGAACGAACACTGGGTGCAATCAGAAGTCGTTTTCCCAAGCTGCATATTGAGATTCATTCAGCTAGTGATTGAACTGACGGCAGTTGCTGCCAGTTGGCAGAAAAATATGGGATCAGGGCTGTTCCGTCTTTGGTGATCGATGGAAAAGTGACACTAGTGGGAATTCCAGATGAACAAAGTTTTCGAAAGCTGTCACAGATTCTGGTTTACTAGCAAAAGGAATTTTAGTTTGTCAAAATATGAAACATTTGATTAAGACAATTCTGATCGTTTTTTTACTTGTTGTTCACTCCTCACTGCAGGGTCAATGACCCCTCTGAAGCAATCCCACGCTTCCGGTCGGAAGCGGGACAGAGGGTCTCGGCTTGAAACAGGGACAATGGGTGGTAGGCGGCGACTATGTAATATCCCGCTTGGAACCCAGCAGGTTCTCAGCCCAGCGAGGTTTTGACTTTTCCGAGGAAGATAGTGATAGTCACCTTGGCTCGATCAGACTCCAGACGGCTGATGCGTTCTTTGTGTGTGGATTGACTACGAAGATGAATCTAATAGCAACTGTTCCTTTCTTGAACTGGGAACAGGAGGCGGAGCACGAGGACAGCCACCATCGCACCGAGTTGGTCAGAGGGCTCGGAGATATCAAGTTCGGCTTGCGATGGCTCGTTCGGAATCAATCATTCGGCCCGGGAACCCGGCTGTTCCTTGGTGTCGATATCACACTTCCGTCGGGGAAGAGTTACGAGGTGAACCCATTCTCGGAGGGAGCCGATTCGCTACAACACCGTCATTTTGCCCTCGGAAAAGGGGTGACGACATCTTCTTTCAATTTTGAATGGTGGCACCGATCTGAGTTTCCGATGGTTCTGGGAGCTACCGGGGAATACGATTTTCCCTGGTCTGTCAGCGGTCTCGGGTATAAACCTGGGCAAAAGGTTTTCTTAAGCCTACATGCAATCCGACAGGCTCCGGTTTTCCGCGTAATCTTTCCCTATATAAGAATAAATGTCCGTCATGAGAAGTCCGACAGATGGGAGGGAATGAAGGCAGATAATTCTGGTGGTACATCTATTGTAGGGATGATGGGAATGGATATTGAAATATCCGAAAGGGTCTCAGCGGTTGTTTCGCTTTATACTCCCGCCTGGCGGAAACTGGAGGGTTCGCAGTTGGATCCTGTTTCGGTATCTTTGAGTATTCGACGGTTAATGGAGTGGTCAATCTGGAAAGATTGACCTACTGATAGTGAACATAAAAGGTTGAAAAATCTTTAAGAGTAATAATCTGTCAACCTAACAGGTTCAAGACAACCTGTTAGGTTTTACTGTACGTCAATTGTCAATAGTCAATTAACCGCTGACCACTCACCTCTACGTTTGTGATGTAATTTTAGCTCTGTTGTGACTAATTTCATCTGGAGACAGATGGAAAGCGGCATGTTACTGAATATTTTTCTAGGCAGTTTAGCTCTCAGCGTTGTCCATTTTCTGATCCCCAATCACTGGATGCCCATCGTGGTGATGGCAAGATCGGAGGGGTGGGACAAGGGTCGTTCGTTGAGAATAGCCGCTATCGCTGGATTTTCACATACCGCCAGTTCCATTCTCATCGGTGTGGCTGTAGGGGTCCTCGGTTTGAGATTAACCGAGGTAAGCAAATCCGCCATGGAACTTGTGGCTCCTGCTATCTTTTTGATCTTCGGCATTATGTACATTCTGGCTGGGATCAGGGATAACATCCGACATCATAAACACCGGCATATTCACTTAGGAGAGATCACAAAAAAGAAGACACGTACAGCGGTAGCTGCCATTACCATTGCCATGTTCTTTTCTCCCTGCTTGGAAATTGACACCTATTTCTTCAACGCCAGTCTGGCAGGTTGGCAGGGAATTCTTGTAGTTCTGGTGACATACCTTCTGGTGACGGTAGTAGGTATTGTCCTGATGGTGCGGATGGGTCTGAAAGGGATGGAAGCTGTTAAACTGCAGTTCTTCGAGCAGTATGAAAAGCACATCATGGGTTTAATTCTCATCCTGATGGCGATAACCTTTTACTTTTTTCTTCATTGATGGAATCAGTATCTAACATTAGGGTGAAACTTGTGGAAGACGAGGAATTAGAGGAGGCATTTTCCATCCGCAGAGCCGTCTTCATCGAGGAACAAAATGTATCTGAAGTAATAGAACTGGACAGTTTTGACAATGCGTCTACTCATATTCTCGCTTTCTTTAAAGATAAGCCTGTGGGGACTGCCCGCTGGCGAACAACAGAAAAGGGGATTAGATTGGAACGTTTTGCTGTCTTGAGAAAATTTCGCGATATGGGAATAGGAAAGGCCTTAGTGAAATTCACAATAAAGCATTTGGACTTTCATAAGCAGATATATCTTCATGCCCAGGATTCAGTTGTCGCCTTCTACGAAATGTTTGACTTTCAAGTGAAGGGAGAGTTATTCTCTGAGGCTGGAATCCCGCATCGTCTGATGATCTACAACAGCATTTCTAGCTGAAAGATGTACAAACGCATA
>CAZHRR010000203.1:0-3311 GCA_964534955.1 uncultured bacterium | reverse complement strand
CTGCTACGATTGACAGGCTAATCTACGCTTTGTTATGGTCAGAAGGCCAATCTACGCTCTGCTACGATTGGCAGGCCAATCTACGCTTTGTTATGGTCAGAAGGCCAATCTACGCTCTGCTACGATTGACAGGCCATTCTACACTTTATTACGATCAGCTAGTTAGGTGTTGGTAAAAGGACTTAGTCCATATCGGCCAGAATACCGATAAGATCAACAACCCGGTTTGAATAACCCCACTCATTGTCGTACCAGTTAAGCGTTTTAACCAAATTGTCTTGTACAACCTTCGTAAATGGTGCATCAAAAATGGAAGAGTGAGGATTTCCTATTATATCTGTAGAGACTACTGGAAGAGTACTGAACTCCAGAATTCGTTCTAGACGTTCTGTTTGAGATGCTTCTTGAACTGCGTCGTTGACCATTTTAGGTGTTACATCTTCTGCAAGGCGTACAACGAAATCCACAACAGAGCCATCGGGAACAGGAACTCTCATGGCGATACCGTCTAGTTTCCCATCCAGCTCCGGGAGGACTTTGCCAACCGCACGAGCTGCACCCGTTGTAGTAGGGATTACATTCTCAGCAGCCGCCCTGCTGCGCCGCCAATCGCTGTGAGGGACATCGGCCAGGCGTTGATCATTCGTATAAGCATGAATAGTATTAATGACACCATATTCGATTCCAAAGGCATCGTTCAGCACTTTTGCCATTGGAGCCAGGCAGTTCGTCGTACAACTGGCGTTGGAAATTATTCTATCATCAGCTGTTAACCCTTCGTCATTCACTCCGATGACGACCGTGTAATCAATTTCATCCTTCGAAGGTACAGTGAGTATGACCCGTCCAGCGCCGGCATCGAGATGAGGAGTGAGCTTCTCTTTGGTGCGAAAAACTCCGGTCGCTTCGATTACTATATCTACTTCCATTTCACCCCACGGGAGCTCTGCAGGATTGCTTTCCGAAAGCATCTTGACTGTGTTATTATCAGTATGAAGTATGTCACCTTCCAGTTCAGCTCTGCCTTCCAGGCGTCCCATGACGGTATCGTATTTGAGGAGGTAAGTCAACGCATCGTATGGAGTAAGGTCGTTGATGGCCACAATCTGATGTTCACTGCTTTGATTGAGAATCCTGAACACAGTCCGCCCGATCCTGCCGAATCCATTTAATGCTATTTTCACGATGATGTCTCCAGTTCACGATAACGGTCAACCATCTCAAGGATTCGTTTTGCAAACCCCCAGCCGTTGTCGTACCAGCAGACAGTCTTGAGCATTTTGCCAGTGGCGATCATGGTAGCTTTGGCATCGAAGATCATGGTCTCTTCACGTCCGATTACATCGCTGGAAACTATAGGATCTTCTGTATATGCTATCAGATGATAATAGCTGTCTTCAGCGGCGGCTATGACACATGCATTAGCTTCCTCCACTGTAGGGATTCTATCCAGTTCTGTGGTGAGGTCAACACAGGAGCCGTTTGGCACTGGTACATTGAATGCAATTCCGGAGATCTTGTTTTCAAATTGAGGCATGATTTGAGCTACATAATCAGGTGCCCAAGTTTCGTTTGGAATGATATTCTCCACAGCTGAGCGGCTGCGGCGCAGATCTGAACGGACAGCATCAGCAAGAGGTTGATCTGAAGTATAGGCATGAACGGACGTCATCATACCTTGCTTAACACCAAAGTCTTCATCAAGAAGCTTTAACATAAGAGCAAGGACTTGGGTGGTGGAAGAGGTGGTTGAGATGATACTGTCTTCTTTTCGAATGGTATCTTCATTGATGCCGGGAATGACGACACGGTCGATTTCATTCAGCGGTGGAACGGAGACTATAACGCGCTTTGCGCCAGCTTCAATGTGTTTTTCCAGATCAGCCTTATATCGATAGGCTCCAGTTGCATCTATAACTACATCTACGTCAAATGCGTCCCAGGTGACCGTTCCCGGTCTCCCGCCAGGGATAAGTCGTGTTTTATGCTCGTTGTAGATGAGATGGTTGCCTTCCAACTGAATATTATTTTCTATAGGTCCAAAGACAGAGTCCCGCATCAGGAGGTAGTGCAGCGACTCTGGACTTCCGAAGTCACTGACAGCAGCAAAATCTAAATGGGAATCGTTGTAGCCCAGACGGAAGATATTGCGACCGATGCGGCCGAAACCAAATAATCCAATGCGGATTGGGTTAGACATTTTTGTTAATTGCACCTGTTTTGATTAAATGCAATTTACGATAATGCTATTACGTAACTCAAGCGTTAGTTACGAAAAATTTATTTCACTATCGCGTCAAGTTGACTTGTATCTTTCTTTCTTCTAGATAGAGTTTTGTAAATTTGCTTAAAGTAAATATGATGATGATTGATATAGACAGAAAATACCTTTCACCAACTTCCATCATTGACAGCGATAGCAGTGAGATTATCAACTATACCAACACTATTTTAGAGGATGTCAGTGATAATTCAGTCGAGAAAGCTGTCAGTCTCTATTATGCAGTTCGAGATGGGATCTGGTATAAACCGTACCTGCCGTTCCATCTCCCGGAACACTATCGAGCCAGTCATGTGCTGAATAGTGGACGTGCCTTCTGTATTGGTAAAGCGTCGCTCCTTTGCGCCATAAGCAGGGCAGCCGGAATCCCAACCAGAGTAGGATTTGCAAATGTCCGGAATCATCTTGCCACGAGGCAGTTTATCGAATTTCTGGGTGCTGATATTTTCGTCTATCATGCATATGTAGAGTTTCATCTTGAAGGCAAATGGGTAAGAGCCACTCCGGCTTTCAACGTTGAACTATGCAGAAAGCACAACGTCGCTCCGCTAGAATTCAATGGGAGGGAAGATTCGCTCTTTCACGCTTATGATGCGGATAACCGGAAGTTCATGGAGTACCTGGAATACCACGGCTCTTTTGCAGATATTCCGGTGGATACCATCGTTTCCGCCTGGGAAGAAACCTATGGCAAAAGTCGTGTGAGAGGATGGATAAGCAAATACGAGAAACTTGACGGGGATAGCGGACAGCCACTGAATCTTGAGTCAATTTCCTGATCCGATTCTTCGGGGTTAGCGAGGCAAGTCGGGGATTTTCAATAATCATGTTAATCTTTTCAATCCTTTCAAATCAGGGTTCAGACGATTATTGTTGTCCACACCGTCGTAATGATATTGCAATTTAACGGCTCGGGTTCTACATTCCATATGCTGTGATAATTACCGAAGGATATTTGATATTTAAGTTACTTAGCCTGACTAATTCATCAGCTTTCAAAAATGGTTGATTTATGTTTTTTATTGTCATT
>CAZHRR010000202.1:0-3344 GCA_964534955.1 uncultured bacterium | reverse complement strand
GAAGATCGTCTAAAAACACCTTTAATTAGAACCGAAGCCCGTGGAAAGCAGATTTTTCGAGAAGCAACCTGGGATGAAGCATTTGCATACATTGCAAAAAAAATGCAAAAGATCGCACATGAACACGGCCCTGAATGTGTAGCACTGTTTACTCACGGTTCAGGTGGAAAGCACTTCGGTCGGCTATTAAAAGCTTTTGGCTCGCCTAACATTGCTGCTCCTTCTTATGCCCAATGCCGTGGTCCACGAGAAGTTGCTTTCTTCGCAACATATGGAGAAGGAATCGATTCTCCTGAGCGAATTGACATTCGCGACTCGAATTGTCTTGTCCTCATCGGTTCTCATCTCGGAGAGAACATGCACAATGGCCAAGTACAGGAGATGTCCGATGCCATAGACAAAGGTGCAACAATAATAACTGTAGATCCCCGCTTTTCTACTGCAGCCAGTAAATCCAAGTACTGGCTCCCTATCAAGCCTGCCACAGACATCGCCCTCTTATTATCATGGATACATGTTCTGATTTATGAGGAGCTGTATGACAAGAAGTATGTTGAAAAATACACTTTTGGGTTTGATGAACTAAGTGAACATGTAAAAGATTTCTCGCCGGAATGGGCTTACGGAATTACAACTATCAAGCCTCACATTATCCGTAAGACAATCAGGGAAATGGCAGGAGCTGCTCCGTCGGTCATCGTGCATCCCGGACGACATGTAACGTGGTATGGTGACGATACGCAGCGATTGAGAGCTGTTGCAATATTGAATGCACTGCTTGGTTCTTGGGGAAGACGAGGAGGATTTTATCAACCTGAAAAAGCAAAAACTCCCAAAATCAATACACCACCCTTTCCTAAACCAAGCAAGACTTGGAGAGATGCATTCCCCGGGAAGTATAAACTGGCAAACCTGGCCCTGGCCTCTGGAATCTGTGATGCTACGATACCTACCGCAGAACGGGATTGTTCATTCAAAGGATGGATAGTTAACGGTACGAACTTAATCTCTACACTTCCTGAACAGAAAAAGACACTCGAAGCTATCCAGAATCTTGATCTTCTGGTAGTAGTCGATACAATGCCTATGGAGATCACCGGTTGGGCAGATGTGGTTCTGCCTGAGTGTACCTATCTCGAAAGATACGACAGTCTCAGACTTTCACCTCACCGTATGCCGACGATAGCACTGCGCACACCTGCTGCCGTGCCGAAATACAACTCCAAACCGGCATGGTGGATGGCAAAAGAGTTATCAAAACAGTTAGGACTTGATGCTTGGTTTCCTTTCAAATCTCAAGAGGAAGAGCTGGATTGGCAGTTAAATAAACTGGGTAGCTCACTTGCTGAAATGAAGAAACTCGGAGTCAAGAAACTGGATAGAGAATATGATGACCTTTACCCTCTTGAAGGCTTGCCTGACTTCGAGTTCAACACAAATACCGGTAAAATCGAACTCTATTCCACGGCTATGGATGATGAAGGATATGAACCTCTTCCAGTTTATACCCCTCATGAACAACCTTCCGAAGGATATTATAGACTAATTTATGGCCGCGCACCAATGCACACGTTTGGACGAACAGCCAACAATCCCAACCTGACAGACCTAATGGATGAGAACAGTGTCTGGGTCAATCCTAAAGTAGCTAAGGAATGGGATCTGAGGAATGGTGAATATGTCTGGCTTGAAAATCAGGATGGTATAGTCTCATCAAACTCAATTAAAGTGAGGATTACAGAACGAATTCGCTGGGACTCAGTTTATATGGTACATGGATTCGGGCATACAAATAGAAAATTAACTCGTGCTGATGGACACGGCGCCAGCGACTCTGAACTTATTTCTCGTGTTCATATTGATCCTATCATGGGTGGTACGGGTATGCGCGGCAATTTTGTTACTTTCCGGTTTGAACCCGTTGAAGAAAGTGTATCATGAGATACGCCGCAGCTATAGACACGAAAAAATGTGTTGGTTGTTCTGACTGTGTTGTGGCTTGCCAGATTGAGAATAATGTTTCCATAGGATATTGTCGTGACTGGATTGTTGAAGAGACAGTGGGAACCTACCCCGATCTCTCTATGGAGATTCGGTCTGAAAGATGTAATCATTGTTCTAATGCTCCCTGTATAAGATGCTGTCCAACAGGCGCCAGTCACATAGCTGATGGTGGAACTGTCCTGGTAGAGCAGAATGAATGCATTGGATGCAAAGCATGTATCGTTTCATGTCCTTACGACGCTCGTTACATCCATCCTGGTGGCTATGTCGACAAATGTACTTTTTGCATGCATCGAGTCGAAAAAGGTCAAGAACCGGCCTGTGTGGTTGTCTGTCCTACTAAATGTATGACATTCGGCGATGTTGATGACCCCAATAGCGAAATCTCCAGAATCTTGAAACAACGAAAACACAAAACCCTTATTCCTGAAGCAGGGACAGAACCAAACATCCGCTATTTAATATGAGATTATAATGATAGAACAAGTCATCACAAGCGGAAGGATGAACCACCATATTGATCCTATTCTAGAAGTATGGCTCTGGTTCGTACCGGCAGATCTTTTCCTGGCCGGTTTAGTTTCGGGTATTCTCATTTTCTCAACCTTTCTGACACTGCATGGCAGGAGAGAAGATTTTCCCGCTGCTGTAAGAAAAGCTCCGCTGATAGCTCCATTCCTTCTCGGTATCGCTCTATTTTTTCTATTTTTAGATCTTTCACACAAGCTCTATTTTTGGCGGCTTTATACTACGATTAGACTGGAATCACCCATGTCATGGGGATCCTGGACATATCTACTTATTACACCTATCAGCGTTATTTGGGCTGCTATCCATTTAAAGGAAGTTTTTCCAAGATGGAATTGGAAATACAGTTGGCTGGAATCATTGATCAACAAAATCACCAACTACAGGAATGTACTTGCCATTATTATTCTTTTACTTGCACTCACCTTGGGTATGTATACAGGAATTCTCCTCTCTGCCTTCAATGCCCGTCCTTTATGGAACTCCGCCATCCTCGGGCCTCTATTCTTAGTTTCAGGGTTAGCCACTGCTTCAGCTGTGGTGCTCCTTACTAAGCCTGGGGATCACGAGAAAAAGAGATTCACCCAGTTAATGCTTATATTCCTTGGAATTCAAATCCTATTGCTGGTCCATATGATTATGGGTTATTTAGCTGGTACAAAAGTTCATATTGAAGCAGCAAAGATGGTTCTTGGAGGTGAATACACTACAGTATTTTGGGTCTTCGTTGTGGGATTTGGACTTATTTCCCCTGCTATTCTACAAATAATAAATCTAAAGAATTGGAAAATTCACGTAGCTATTCCATCCTT
>CAZHRR010000201.1:0-3469 GCA_964534955.1 uncultured bacterium | reverse complement strand
TATTCGTACCGGTCGCAATAGGTGCCTTGTAAGCGGCCGCCTGCTGATGAGGGTTCTCGCCGTAGCGGAGGTCGTAGTATTTCTCGAATGTCAATGAAAAATCGTCCGACAGCGGTTTGCTCTTCAGATGATTGTGAATAAGAGTGTCGTATTTAGCGGTATGTCCAAACGCCTTGGCAGAGAGCTGCTTCCTGGTATCGAATGACAATCCGTTTTTCTCTCGAAGCTCAGTCAGTACGGAACCGTAATCGGTAGGATCTACAACGACTCCAACCCATCCCACATTTTTAGCGGCGGAGCGGATCATGGTGGGGCCGCCAATGTCAATATTTTCTAAAGCTGTTTCGAGAGGGACATCCTGCTCCCGGATAGTCTCTGCAAAAGGGTATAGGTTGCAGACCACCAGGTCAATCCACTTGATGTTATTAGCTTTTACGTCCTGAGCGTGCTGATCCCGCAAACCAAGGATACCGCCCTCCACCAGCGGATTGATGGTCTTCACGCGTCCATCCATGATCTCGGGGAAGCCGGTGTAGTCTGAGATGCCGGTGACGTTAATGCCCGTATCTCTCAGAGCTTTGGCCGTACCTCCAGTGGAGATGATCTCTATGTTCATCTCCGTTAGAACTTGAGCAAATTCCACCACACCAGTTTTGTCAAATACGGAAATAAGCGCCCTTTGTGGAATGATTGGTTCTTCATTCAATGTGACGTTGTCTTTCATTTTATCTTCCATGGTTTAAGCAGGTTTAATTATGATTTATAGTCTTTTTGGAGCTAATTGAGTCTATGCTTACGTCGTTTATTATAATCTGGAGCAGCTCCTGTTACCTTAATGCCCCTCTTTTCCATTTCCTCAGAGAGCATACCGAGAGCAGTGTTGAAGTTCTCGTATTGGCCCAGCAGCTTAGCGATATCGCGTGTCTTCCAGTAGTCTCCTTCATCAAAAACCTCAGTCTCCACGCCTTCATCCCGCAATACATCTAACCATTCGATGAGGAGAACATGGCTTTCCACAAAGTGTTTAGCATATTGCGTCTTGCAGAAACCGAAGCCTTCCCATTTTTCCTCTCCCGGATATCTGGCGAGAAAAAAGTTAGCTTTTTCAGAACCTTCTCCCGGGTCCCCACAAACGGAAAATATCTCTTCCGGATGGATGGGAGGATCGCTTTTGTTCTTGTCGGCAAGAAAAAGAATCCAATTCAATTCTTCATCGCTTATGGGTTGTGAACAGTGACCATCACTAATGTAAAACGGACTTTTCTGCTTACCTGAGAACGAGGTTGAGTTGATCACTTCAGCTAATTTATCGAAGAGATCAGCCACTGATTTTCTACTGCCTTCGTATTGTAGTTTCCAATGGACAGTTAAACCCATCTGTTTACCTCCAGTATTTTGGCATTAATTCAAAACTCAAACAGACGTTACAGGTGGTCAAACCCTCTTTCCTGAAAGAGTTTGATAGCTTCCAGAAAAGCTTCTCCTTCCAGCGCCTGTACTTTTTCTTTGAGTGTCTCGGGAGTGTCGTCAGTATCTACGGCACACTTCTTCTGCATCACAATCGGTCCCGCATCCACTTCCGCCGTGACTATGTGAATGGTACATCCGGTTTCAGCCTCTCTATTCTTCAGCACTTCTTCGTGGACGTTCATGTCCATCCCGCCGGCGTACTTGGGGAGAAGGGAAGGGTGTACATTGAGAACCCGGTTCTTCCAGTGCCGACAGAACCAAGGGGAGAGAATCCGCATAAAGCCGATGAGGAGAATGAGTTCCACACCCTTAGCTTCCAGCAGTTCCGTCATCTCCTGATCGAACTGCTCCCGTCCCTTCCCTTTGTGACTTATAAAGACGGTATTGATATTGTGGTTTCGGGCACGCTCCAGGATGTAAGATTTCTTCCGGTTGCTGATGACGATTTCTACCGATGCGTCGAGTCTTCCATCTGCTATGGCATCAATGATAGCTTGTAAGTCAGTCCCTTTTGTGGAGCCGAGGACGCCGAGTTTTGTGATTAACATATTAGCCTCTAGGTGATAGTGTGCATTCTTTTCTTGATTAACTTATTCGTTCCAATACCCATTCGGTTAGATAGGTAATAACTAAACACAGTTTCATTCATCCAATAGCCATCTCAATATCCCGGATTTCTTTTTCCACTGCATCTTTTCCTATCCAGTATAGTGTAGGCATTATAATATTATACTAGTTACAGATAGGCCCACTACAATATTATTCCACTTGATAAACACTTAATACCATCAGTACCATTTTACCAGCAATATTAATCTAAAGATGGTGAATGAAATCTTCAACAGACATTCCTGATTTGCGAATCAAAGTACGCAGCAAGCCGGGACCAAGTTCTTTATGCTGTGGTATTGAAAGCGAATAAATTGATCCTGTTTTTGTCATTACAACATGACTGCCTTTTTATCGCGATGCAGTCCATCCGCATTTTCTAAATACTTTAACGGCTGTTGCTCCCGATATTCTCGGTAATTTAGGCATGCGATGGCACAGCTAATTCCATCGTGTCAATGGTAATTGGGAGACCGTGTTTTTTTCGTTCTTCTATACATAATTCAATAGCTTCGCGAATATTTGAAATAGCTCCTTGTTTTGTTTTCCCTTGACTAACACAGCCGGGAATACTTGGACATTCCACCACAAACCAGCCATCTTCATCTTGAAATATGGTAATGTAGAGTTTCATTGCTTTCTCCTCTTTTACTTTTTATGAAATTTACATTACAATCAAAATCATGATAACGGAATTAACGTTTCTGCTTTTACGAATAATCATTTAAACCACCAACTTGATATCTTGGATTTCTTTTTCCACTGCCTCTTTTCCGATCCAATTTAATGTGGCCATTACAATTTTACTCTACTTGACGGATTCGTAAAAACTCCTGATAATTGTTCCGGTGAATCACAGAAAAGGTGGCGTCCGGATATGCTTTTTTCCACGCAGCTGGAATTTTCACTTTTTTGGTATCAGACCATTTTATTTCAAAAGCATCTAACCTTCCGGCAGTTTCTTCTACCCAGTCAATTTCTTGCTGGTCGTATGTACGCCAAAAATAATTGCAGCCAATAAACCCGGCTTCATGCTGATTTTTTACTCGTTCACTTGCAAGATAGTTTTCCCATAATGAACCAATATCATTTCGTTGGCTCAAGGGACGAAAATCACCCATAATTGTATTGAGTACACCGTTATCAACAAAATACCACCGCTTACTTTTAACAATTTCCTTGCGCAAGTTACGACTAAATCCGCCTAAGGGGAAAATCACAAATACCTTTGCCAGTAAATCCAAATATTTATCCACCGTCAGGCGAGACAATCCTACGTTTCGACCAATTTCTTCTGTGGAAACTTCTTTGCCAATTTGAAATGACAACAGACGTAAAATATCCTTAATTTTTTGTGCGTTTCGAACATTTTCAAGGGCGAGAATATCTT
>CAZHRR010000200.1:0-3526 GCA_964534955.1 uncultured bacterium | reverse complement strand
ATCAGTAGTGTCGCGTTATAAGTTCCATAAATTTAATTGGTTAGGAGAACACTCTTCTGAATTTTGGGGTTCTGTTTCTGTAAGTAGCTGATAAATAGGCACTTTCTCAAATAACGAAACACTGAAAATCTGTAGAATTGTGTAGAGACTTTTCTCAATTTTGAGTCTTTTCTTAATAATAGCAACCACCAAATAGACGCTGATTGCTATCCATATTTGTGTCTTAACAGCATTCGACGATGTCCCCAAAAATGACTTGATACGCAGGTGTTGTTTTATCCACTTGAAGAACAATTCTATCTTCCAGCGACTGCGAAACAATTCAGCAATTTTCATGGCTGATAACTCAAAATTGTTGCTCAAAAACACAAGATATCTACTGTGTTCCGAATCATAGTACTTCACCCTGCGCAATTTATCCGGATAAAAGTGGACAGATTTGTAGCCGGTTAATTTTATGATCTGGTCACAACGTAATCCTGTTGTTTTATCAACTTTACTTGAATACAAACGCCTGAATTTCAAGTTCTTTTTAGCACGAATTATGAAATTTGTCTTATTCTGATTTAGCTTGTATAACCTTTGATAATCAAGATAAGCTCTGTCCATGATATAATAAGAACCTGGCTCTGGAATTAATACATCAAGAATGTTTACATCATGAATCAGACCGTGTGTAATCTCAATGAATGTGGGTATTGACTCTCCCCGCCTGAATGACTAGTCGGGCAGGGTATATCAAGCAAGGCGTGCAATTTAACAGCACCCTTATGCTTACGGAACTTTGCCCAGGGAAACAGTGATAGACACAAGTCAATGGTGGTAGAATCAAGAGCATAAACCGTTTCGTCAATATCTTCTAAGAAATCAGAATCATCAGAAAAAAGGACTCTTGCTTGGGAAATCAGAACCTGTGCCTGATCTGCATAGATACGCCAGTCTCTATTCTCATTGGCACGGGATAAATTAGAAATGGATACATTGCCTTTAATACCCATATGGTACAGCTTATTTGGCTGAGCGTTTAAACAGGCTTCGATATCCCTCAAACTTTCCCGGTAGCTTAGCTGAGCAAAACTCATGCTTAAAAATTGATCCCAGCACTTGAAATTACGAGTACGATAGTTACCATTATACCGCTTCACACATTTATCAAACTCATACCTTGGTACAAACTCCATAATCTGTGAAAAAACTGTTTTGTTCATGTGTTATTCCCTCCGTAATGTTAGAATAACACATAACAACAATACCTGGAACTAAGTTCGAATCGAAAAATCTTTCAATGGCACTTAACATCATAAATAGTGCAAGTTATGGAGAACTTCATTTGTCTTAACGCGACACTACTGATGTTGAATTATGAATCTCGAATGAGATCATTGATTCTCATGCTGTTCTCATTTCAGATATTTTAGATCTTATCATTTCTTGGTGCCTTCCCGCCAGCCATCGACTTGTCGAGAGGGCGGGCAGGAGTGACTTTGTGGCAATCAATTCAAAAAGGAATACACTATGAAGCAATTAACTCTACTCACAGTTCTACTTTTCACCTTCGCTGCACTACCCGCACAGGATATGAACGCTCAGCCATTCCTGGAAAAGGCTGTCCTGCTCCTGGATGAGGAGCAGTTCGAAGCAGCGCTGGCGGAGATAGGGTTTGCCATCGAAATTGAACCGGAAAACGCCAGTTTCTACCGTCTCCAGGCCCAGATCCTGGAGATGCTCGATAGCCGGGAGGAAGCCATCACTGCCTGGGAGCTGTGCCTGAAATACACCGAAGATGAGGAACTTATCGATGAAGCCGAACATCACCTTAAGGCTCTTAGTGATTAACTCCCGCCGGCTGTCTGTCCTTCTGCTTGTGGTTCTGCTGGCAGGGTGCATCGAACCACCGGTGACCAAGCCAGGCTACAGCTTTGGTCACGTTAAAACCATAGCCGTAGCTCCCGTCAAGAACTTCAGCCACTTCCCCGGTTCCGGCGAGATCGTTGCGCGCAGTCTTACCCACCACCTGTTAAAACTGGGGTTGAATATCGTAGAGCGGGGGGACCTGAAGAGTCTCGTGCAGGAGGCATCTCTCTCCCAATCGGCGATGACTGAGGAGTACGACCTTACTCTCGGTACTCCGGACGCCATCATCCTCTGCACTATCACCGAGTTCAGTAACAGCCGGACCATCGTTATCCCCATCACGACACACGACAAAGGGAGAACTGTCACAACCGTAGAGGAGAAAACGGAACCGGTCGTGGTCAAGAAATCACAGTCGGAGGACGATCCCTCTGAGGTTACATACGAGACAACCACAACGGAAGAGACCACCCATTATGCCGGAGGAACTACCGAGACCAGCCGGGTGGAGTATGTCAATTCCGTGGTAGGCGTATCGCTGCAGATGGTGGACAAGAAGTCAGGAGAGATACTGTGGTCATCTAACTACTGGTATGACGCTCTGAAACTTTCTTATGCCGTAGACCGCTGTATTGCCGGAGCGGTGAAGCCGTTGGAGAAACTACTGAAGTAATGCTCAGACCATGAAACTCGTTACAATTGCCTTTGCTTTCTCTATCCTGCTCATGCAACTCTCCTGCGATTCTCAATCTCCTACTGAGGACGATTATGAAATAGGTAGCATAACAGGGAGAGTGATGGCACCTGGGAAATGGGGTTCTGAACCATTTCCCGGCGCTCTGGTGGAACTTCTGGAGACAGACTTCGAGTTTGTAGATTCAACGCATTCGGATTCTGAAGGTGTTTTTTTCTTCTATGAAGTTCTGGAAGGAACTTACCAGCTCAGAGTTACTAGCAGTTTTTCTGATTCTATATCCATTAACGTCACAACTGTCCGCGACTCTTGCGTTGATGTTGGAGAAATAATTCTACCATCTATCGTCGCCCCTATGGCGCCCGCAGTCTGCCTTTATCCTGAAAAGACTTTACCAGTTGAAGTTACCCTCAATTTCCTTCAAGGAATGATCACCATCTCGGAACCGGAATACGGCTCAGGTTGGTCTGTCGTGGCTGAACCAGATGGTACCATTGATGACGAGTATCCTTATCTGTTCTACGAAGCCATAGTTTCAGAAAACCCCTTCCAGCGGGAATCAGGATTTTCTATATCAAGGGAGGAGATTTCAGAATGGCTTTCAACCCACCTGGCTGAGTGGTCTTTCACAGAAAGTGAGATTGAGGACTTCGTCTCTTTCTGGAAAGAGTGGCTAGTAGACAGTCCGTATTACATCATCTATCCCCAGACTGCCGGTGAGATTGACGAAGTGGTAGAACTACACGTCTCTCCTGCTCCCGATAACGTTCTGCGGCTGTGGTTCCTGTTTGAAGGAAGTGATCAGCCCAATGAGTTGCCGTCTTATGAGATACCACCAGTTCAAAGAGACGGCTTCTTTGTGCTGGAGTGGGGCGGGATTATGTTGAACGATAATACCGAAATAAGTACTCTAATCACAGCAGCTAATTAGTGTCTGTCCATAAAGTCTTGATTTAACATACTCAGAAAGATGTTTTC
>CAZHRR010000199.1:0-3596 GCA_964534955.1 uncultured bacterium | reverse complement strand
GAGAACCTTTTCACCGTCAAATTCCATGATCACATCGCCCTTGATCAAACCGGCTTTTTGAGAATTTCCACCATACTCAACTCCGGTAACCAGAACGCCATAATTATAAGGATAATGCTTTTCGTAAGCATTCTCAAAGTACATGTCCTTAAGATAGGCATCGAACTTTGGTTTAGTATTTGATTTGTACGATCTTCCAAACATAGGTACGGGGGGTACTAAGGGTGGTGATTCACCACTATCTATGGCTTCTTCCAGCTCTTCTCCCCACTCTTCCATGGCTTCACCCCATTCCTCCATATTCTCTTCAAAATCCTTAGCTTTGTCTTCTAATTCCTCTCCAAGTTCCTCCATCTCTTCCTCGGTATCCTGTGCAGCGAGGCTTATAGGGCTAACCGGGAATAAGAATGAAATGGATAAGATGATTGGTAAATGTTTCATGATATCTCTCCTTCCAGTTTTGTGTTCAATTACTTGCACGATTAGTAAGAGGCAGAAACCGTGCCACAATTGTTTGAATATTCATATTTTGTTGAAATAGATTTAGTTATGGTATTTTATGCTTGGAGTTGTTAACGGTGAAAGTATATGACTATGATATGGATATATCAATATAATAGGGTAAGACTAGACATTTAATAATATGAAGACGAGAAACACCCCATAATACCTGCACCTTCAATCCCTGCGGTAACTAACATCCAAGCCATTCCTTATACTCCGTCATCCTATCCAATAGGAGAGTTTGATGGCGAAAATGTTATCGGAGGTAGCTTCCAGAAGATGTGACAAGTCCCTGCTGAAATTGAAATTACCTGGATTACCATAATCTGCACCGTCTCTTGTCCAGACAATATAAAGTGTAGAACCTGGTCTGAATTCCCAGCGGAGTACCAAGTTGCCTATCAGAGCTTTATAGTTGAAATCGGGATTGTACACAAAGAAAGCGTCGCTATTATCCTCTCCTGTGGGATCCAGAATATATCCGCCGCTGGTATCCTTTATGGTTGAACCCTCTTCCCCATAGAGCAGGAAATCGTAGGAATTGGGCTGTTTGAACTCCTTGAAGTGCGAATAGGCGCCAACGGCTATGAATGGTTGAACATAAGCCTGTAAAGAGAGTGTAGGTGTGAATGTGTAGTCAATACGGATATCAGCAGAAAGATTCTTTTGATCAATCTGTGCTAATATGTATCGCTTTCCATACATCTCAGTTGCGTTCTCGTCCTCGATATACATGACATACTGATCAGATGTTGTGCTATATGAATAGTCCGGACTTAAGCTGAGGTTGGCTCGCGTCCCCAACTTCAGTTCCACCCAGTTATAGAAGCCCCAGCCTTGAGAGCCGCTTGTTCGCTCATTTCGCCAGGCGTGCCCGCCAAACCCGTAGACTATGGATTCTCTGCTATCAGATCCGAAGCCACCGTTGATAAAAACTCCTGCTGGGGAAATGACCATCGGTCCTCCCCGCAGCTTTGTGGGATCGAGAGTGCGGGGGCCCGCCCCCATGAATCCATTGAAGCTCCAGTAATTTAGCAACTGTGCATAGCCGAACAGGAACACTCTTTCCGATGTTTTGTTTCCAGCAAAATCATGATTATTCATATAGGCAGTATTAAGCATGACAAAGCGGAAGATCTTCCCGGGGTCATACCACCGATAACCGAGTACGATATGTTTGTTTATCCTGTCTGTCCCAAAAGCCAGCCCCATGTCATTACTCTCGAAACCTGGTGAAATAATACCTAGAGCGGCATTGAAGATCAAATGGCCAGTCTCTTTGTTCAGGTAGAAACGACCCGCATATCCTGTCATTTCCTGTGCGCTTGAATCTACAGCCACATGTTCCGCGTCGGGTCTTTGGAAATAGTGACTCGAATTGTGCTGGAGCGCCAAGATGCGGTTTTTTGTTCCACTGACCCGGGTGATGCCGCCCCAACCCGACAGAACCCAATCTTTCTCTTCATTGAGAAACGTCCATCCGTCAACTCCGAAAGCAAAGGCATTATCTGACAGAACATCTCTAAGCGAATCATCTTTGAAATTCCTCAATACATAGGTACCAAGTACTCCAAGTCCCTGCAGCCCTTCGTTGAACTCCTTATGTGTCCTCAGGAGGTTGTAGAATGTAGCTGGTTCTACTTCTTTTTCACTGATGCTGCCGTTCTCGTTTATACTGGCATATTCTCTTCCCGTTAGTGCGGATAGTCCGCCAAGAGACCAACCGCCGTTAAACTTCCCGCTGATCTTAGCTGCTCCCAGAATAGAAGTGGTCTGAGGTGTATCCACCCACCCGTCACTTTCAACCCAGCCTTGAGGTGGACGTCCGATGCGCCTGCTATAGAAGAAATCCGGTTCCCAAAAGTTAAATCCCCAACGGTTCGTGGGCCCTCCAGTACCGAAAGAGAATATGCTGGCACCTTCAACAAAAAGTGGACGCTTTTCCTGGTAGTAAGTTTCATAGGCGGATAGATTTATCACCGATGGATCCACCTCTACTTGACCAAAATCAGGATTGACCGTGGCGTCTACTGTGATGTTATTCCCGATTCCAAACTTTATATCAGCTCCGACATTCACGTTTGAGTCATGACCTTCGAAAAAAGGGTTGTCATTTTGAGAGGGGAGAGCACTGTATCCTGATGTAATATAAGGCAATAGCTCCAGACGTTTTGGCGGGACAATATCTCTAATGCCACGCAGAGTGGCAAAGTGCGATACTATTCCGCTTTCACCCCTGGGGATGTGAGTGTTTAACGATTGTTCATTCCGACGCTGGATTTGTCTGCTGAATCCTACGCCCCAAATGTATTCATCCTGTTCATTGAAGCGCAGCTGCGAGAATGGAATTCGCATTTCCACAGTCCACCCTTGGTCATCAATGGCAGCTCTTCCTTCCCAGACGCCGTCCCACGTATCGTCAAACCAACTGTCATTGGAGGCTGTACCATCCCCGATTGTGCCAGCCGGGTTAATAGAGAAGTAGAATGCTGACCGCTTGTCGTGGTAGGAGTCAAAGGCTATGACGAATTCATCCGAGTTTGTGGACACGTCCCTTCTACCCATCCTCCCGATAATAGAATCGGGCTGACTGTCCCACAACCGGGCGCCAATATAGAGGGCCTGATCGTCGTAGCCAATCCACACGTCAGTCTCCTCGGTAGCTGGCTCGCCATTGTCCGGCTCTAACTGGATGAAATTCTGATTCGGAGTCGAAGAATAGAGATCTTCCTCAAGAAGAGCGTCAACTTTGATAGGATAAGTAATCCTGACTGCTATAACCTCTTCTTCGGTATCCTGCCCGGTAAGGTTGGCAGGAATGACAAGAAAGAAGAACAGTGCAGCAACTAAAATGATAGAAAACTGTTTCATGATGTCTCTTTTTTAGATTTGTGATGAACTATTTGTATGTTTTTATTCGGGGGCAGAAACCGTGCCAGAATTTTCGTAATCTCCATATCTTGGTGAAATAGATTTAGTTATTATGTTGTGAACCTGGATACAGTTGTTTGTGAAAACATATAACAATGATATGGATACCTAAAAATCCCATGTAGTCTTTATTAAATATTCGAAAAGGCGCCTCAACTTCT
>CAZHRR010000198.1:0-3618 GCA_964534955.1 uncultured bacterium | reverse complement strand
ATTTAGCTTCGCTATTTCACAGGGTAAACAAGCACGTTATAATCGAAAAAAGAACGCTGAAGCGTCCTGTTTGTGAGACAGCACAATTTATTGTGCTTTATTTGATTATAGCGTTGGTATTTATGCCGTCGCTAATTTGTGTGCTTCTCACAATATTCTTTATTGATAATTTTATCTCTACCTATTATTGCGTTCTTTCATCGTACCTGTAACTGAGCAGTTACTCGTCAGAAAAACGGATTTTTCCTGAAGTGGCGCTGCGAGCCATATCCTTGAATTTCTTTAACCCATCTACCGGGATTTTAACCTCCAACTGTATGCATTCATCAGAAAGTTGTTTCTCTACCTTGCCCCCCATTTTATCAATCAAATGACGTATGAGAGAGACATGATATGGATCGATTTCACAACTTAATCCGCTCATAAAAATGAACGGTTGTAATGTTGATGCTTGGATAGTCCTATCAGCACATTCGCTGTATGCTCTCGCTAATCCGCCTTTCCCGAGTTTGGTTCCACCATAGTAGCGCACTACAAAAAGGACACCGTTCACGATATCTTCCTTCAGCAGCTGCCGGAGGATCGGTTCACCGGCCGTGCCAGAGGGTTCACCGCCATCAACTTTCCGCTCAATAATTGATGAGCTTAATTGATCGTGATATCTATAGGCATAGCAGATGTGTGTCGCATCTCTATAGCGCCCTGTCAATTCATCTAAAGCGTGGTTGATTTCTTCTTCGTCTTGAACTGGATAGAGGAATCCCAGGAACTTCGAACCCTTTTCACTATAGGTACTGTTCCCGGTAAGTTTTGGTGTCTGCACAGATTATTAAGATCGCCGGTAGGAGAATTCCAGGGGAACACCGGTAAAATCGAACTCAGTCCGGAACTGGTTTTCCAGGTAGTTGCGATAAGATACCGGGATAAGTTCCGGCCAGTTACTGAAGATAGCAATTCGCGGCGGCCGCTGACTCACTTGAGATCCGTATTTGAGCTTGATTTTCTTCCCCTTCACTGCCGGCGGCTGATACTGCTTGACCGCTCGTTCCAGAGTTTTGTTGATAACGCGGGTCGAAATGCTCTGGCCCCACCGCTTGTGGACATCCTGGCATAGCGGCAGCAGCTTTGATATCCGCTGTTTTGTCTTGGCCGATACAAACATCATTGGATAGTTTTCCAACGATTTGAACAGGCGTTTGATCTCCTTTTTATATTCATCCATGGTGTTGGTCTCTTTCTCGATAAGATCCCACTTATTCACCGCAAGAACGAGTCCCCGACCCCGATCAATCACTTGTCTGATAATCTGCTGATCCTGTTTCCCGAATCCCTTCTCAGCATCTACAACCACGATTGCAATATGAGCGTCATCTATCGCTCGAAAAGTGCGAAGATTGCTGTAGAATTCGATACTCTCTCTCACTTTTGCTTTCCGCCGCATACCTGCAGTATCTACAAGTACGATGGTCTTGCTATGGTACTTTATCCGGGAATCAATGGAGTCCCTCGTGGTTCCTGGTATTTCAGTTACGATAGATTTATCCTCACCGAGAAGAAGATTTGTAATGGACGACTTCCCCACATTCGGCATCCCAATAATAGCGACCCGGATATCGTCCACATCCTGTTTCTGCGGGATGGACGCCTCTCCAAGAGCTGTTACAACTATATCTAAAAGATCGCCTACCTTCCTGCTTGTAAGGGCTGAAACTGAGATCAACTCTTCTAGTCCGAGACTGTGAAATTCGTATTCCAAAAGCTCCTGTTTCTCACTGTCAACCTTGTTTACCAGCAGCAGATGTTTTTTCCCTGATTTACGAATCATATCCGCCAGTACCTCATCCGTAGCTGTAATGCCATCCCGGGCATCCACAACGAACATCAGGAAATCCGCCTCTTCCATTGCGATCTCCACCTGTCTTCTAACAGCAGAATCCATTATATCAGCTTCGTCCGGGATATACCCGCCAGTGTCCACAAGAGTGAACTCCCTGCCAGTCCACTCTACGGAACCGTATATTCTATCGCGGGTTATACCTTCCTGTTTATCAACGATGGCCTGCCTTTGGCCCACAAGTCGATTGAAGAGAGTTGACTTCCCTACATTTGTTCGTCCGATGATAGCTGCGATAGGTCTTGCCATGATTCTAACTGTTACCGGTAGTACATTTAATTTTCAGATGCAGGTGTTGTTTCCAGAAGGGGTTGAGCGCCCGAAGGGGATTGAACCCTCATGACGAGCTTGGGAAGCTCGGATGTTACCATTACATCACGGGCGCAAGTTGTGCAAATTTAGCCGATTTTTCACCCCAGTCAAAGTTACTTATGCCTGTCTTCAGCCACCCAAATTCAGACATTAATCTGTATATTATTCACTGAATACTCTGCAATAATAAATCAAGCGGTGGACCATGCCTACACTTCGGTACGGCAGACAGGCAGGCGGTTATCGGTTTTCAACTCACCCCCTTTCCACAGGATCTACGAAGGAGGCTGTGCCCTTCGGACACTACGTGAAGCCCCCTCTCTTATGAAGCAGAGGGGGAAAACATTAAATAACAACGATTTATGCATCCCTCTCTTTATCCAAAGGGCACAGCATCCTGCGGAAGGGTGAGTTCAAAAAGCTTGAATTTGTTCCTCAAAACATCCTTGCTACATTAATGAAAGTATTTTCACCTATCAAGTGAATACGTTAATCATCTAATTGTTGGAGTTACAGTCTATTGAGTAATTACCACGCTTCCAGTATCGGAATTAGGGATGCTTATTTTCATCCAGGAAAGAAATGAATCCTCTCCCATCGTGATAAATGTAGTACATCCCTTCTGTGGAATATCCCTTCTCGACATTACTATTCTTGTCCAAAGCAATACAACCGTATCTTTTTCCGGATTTTCTTGCTTCCATAAGAGTTTTATTAACAGCTTTCTTTAACGGCATTCCATCCTGTACCCGGGTTATGATTCTAACTGCGACTGCATCATTCACAATATCCTCACCAATACCTGTACACGACACACCGGCTGCTGCAGATGCATAATTCCCGGCAACGGTAGCAGTGTCACTCACACGCCCGGGAATCTCACAGCCAATTCCTCCTGTCGATGTTCCAGCTGCAATAGTTCCATCAGCATCCAGTGCCACTGCACCAACGGTTCCATATTTCCCTTTACAGCGATCCTCATATTCCGATAACCTGAGTTCTGTAGTAGGATCATATAATCCTACTCCTCTCTGACGGCAAAATTCCGTTGCCTTTTCTCCCGCAAGGAGTGGGTGTTTCTCACGTGAAAGCATGTCTGCTATGTCAATGGGATTCCTAATGGACTGCACATTAATAACGGCAGAAAAAATTCCTGTAGAACTGTCCATAAGTGATGCAGACATCCGTATTTTCCCATCTTCCTGAAACCGTGAGCCAGTACCGGCATTAAAGTATGGATCGTCCTCCAGCATCCGGACAGCGTGAAGTACCGCCTCCCTGGCTCCGTTCTTGAGAAGCATCGAATAAGACGATTGTGCGATTGTCAAAAGTACTGACCCAACTTTCTGCAGATGGTCAGATATCCCTTCCATCCTTCCGGCGCCACCATGGATTATCAGTCTCGGTTTATA
>CAZHRR010000197.1:0-3625 GCA_964534955.1 uncultured bacterium | reverse complement strand
GCTTTTTCGGGATAAATATGTGCGCAGCATCCTGCCTGCCCGAAAGTTATCAGGCGGGCGGATAAAACGTAAAATGCACCAATTACATAATTACCTGCCCGCCACTCACGGAGTGGAGCAGGCGGGCGTTTTACATAATTATTTAGCGTTATGATTGCTCCATCCATTATTATTGCTCCACTTAGTTCGGATAGTACATTCGCTCATGAATTATTCAGGATAGATAGTCGTGTTATATATCGCCATCCCGATTCAAGTCGGGACGGCTGGCCCGCCTGCCTGCCAGCCCTCCTGACAGGTCGGGGGCAGGCTGGCTCCCGAAGAATGAGGGCAGGCAGGTTGGCATGCGGGATGATCGGTGGTTTTATTCGTGCATATCCAGAGTTGTATGACGGTAAGTTGAAGAATCTTGTGTTATTGACCGTTGGTTCTCTGAAGCACGATTTTGTCTAAGATTTCCCTCCATTAATTCTCAAATCTTTGGAATAATCCATGTCATGAAGTGTATAGTTTTATTGGGAGATGTTCTTTAAAAAGGATAAAATCATTATCAACGGTAAAGATGGAAAATTTTTGATTTACGGACACGCTACAGATAAGAAAATCAGTGTTTGACCCTTGGATTCCTTTACTCCGACAATTATCATAATATTCTGCTCCTAATTCGAAATCATTCGTTGTCAATTCTAAATCTGGGAATGCTTTTAAGTGGTTTTTCAACTTATTGAAATGCGACGTCTTGGCAATTCCGGACAATAATTCTTGCCTGATAGGTCCCATCATCATTGCTCGAGAATCAAAGATTAATTCTTTTAGGAGATTAGATTCTTTGGATTTATCAGTGTTAGACCTTCTTAGCGCAAGAGACCAAACAGAGGTATCAACTAATACATTCATGTTTGTTTTCGCTGGGTTTTATAATCATAATCTTCATCAAAGTCTATTTGACCAAATAAGTCCAATAATTTGATCTGTTTCCGACGTTGGATATACTCAATCAATGCATCTGTAACGACTGCTTTTTTTGTCTTTTTATCACTGGTTTTTACAGCTTCGTCCAGCAGTTCTGGATCTAGTGCTAAATTTGTGGCCATAATGATCTCCTTTTCTAAGATGTGTAATAAGTTACACATAGATATGTGTGGAAGGAAATATTTTTTAGGTAATATCGGAATCTCTTATTTTCATGTAGGATGGAAGAAAGCAATAATAAGTAGTAATAAAATTATTTCAAAAGAATGACTACAGCGAGCCCGTTCACCCTGTGGTGATTATAGCGTCGGCTTGCCCGCCATTTTGTTGGGCGGGTATTCATACCGTCGCTGATTTGTACGCTGAGCACAATATCTTACCCGAGACTGAATGGATAAGTAATGTCGGGAATACCGATTGAGTATTTATACTCTACCGTTAGCGTAAGGTGCTTTTTACTCTTCCAGCTCCTGCCGTATAACTTCCGGCACGGGTATCGTTTTCTGACTAGTGTAATCAAAAGCCACCAGTGTTGTGACTGCCTGAGCCACCGGCTGTTCTTCGTCCTCCACAAAAATGCCTGTCAGGATGTCGAAACTTTTGCGGCCCATGCGTGAGATTTTCTGTCCGATCTGTAGGGTAGCAGGATGGGAAAGCTGACTAAGATAATCAATTGTGGTTGAGGCCTGAATGAAGGGAGGTTCCTCGAAATTCCATTTCTTTACGTACTCGATGCGGGCTGATTCCAGATAGGTGAGAAAAGTGGCATTGTTGATATGCCCCAGAGCATCCATGTCTTTCCACCGGGTCTTCATTTCAAAAAATGATCCAAAGTCTGACCGTTTCACTATCTCTTTTTGCATTTCTCGTTCAACCTCCTGTCTGCTTGAATATTATGCCTTCGATCATGTGAATCAAGTAAAACGAACTATCGTAGATGGCATACTTTACTGTTTCATGATTCTGCCCAGAAGCTCCGGGTCGTCCGGCAGTAATCCCGACTTGATTAGCCGTGGCGTCATAGTTCGCAAGTTGGGAGATGTAGAAAAGACATTGTGAAAGATAGGCAAGGCTTCTTCCAGGCGCCCTATCCCTGCCAGAGCCACAGCGGACCAGTAGGGGAGTTCCACATTCTCCGGATAGAATTCGGCAGCCAATCGATACTCTTCGAGGGCTTTGTCAATCAAGTTTTCCTCCATGAAATAATCACCTTGGTTGGCGTGTTCGTAGGCTCGATGGATCCTCAGAAGTCGCCTCAGTTCAACCAGTGGTTCAGAACTGTCGTCTACCCGCAGGTCGAGGACTATGTCCTGCCACTCTATGCCGGTCGGCTCGCCGGAAACGATAAGCATAGCTGCCGACTGCCGACCGCGGATGTCACCGCCCTCTGCTTCAGCTGCTTCCAGAGCCGCGAACATACGGTCGGCAAGATCACCGTCACTGTTCTCAAATGCCTCTGCCATGGCCGGCCAGACACTTTTTTTCTCCATCAGGTTGGCCTGAACAGAGAAGTTTTTTCCTACGTGATGTCCGGCCATATCGATGCAGCGCTCTCCTGTGTGAGCCGCAACACTCCCGTTGACGTCTATCATGGCGACCTGCCGTACGGCCTGCTGCGGATCATCTGCCACGAGTCGTGAGAGAGCATCCTGCGCCGATATACCCTGTTCCATAAGAGCAAGACCATCCGGTCCATACTCCACGCGGACAAACGACTGTGTTGCCACAGCGCCTACACCAGCCTTTGCCCAGGGTACCAGTTGCCCCACTGCAAACCAGTGGCTCTGAACGGCTGCTCCCAGTTGTCCTGTAGCTTCGTCGTAGGCGATAATGGAGTAGGTTGAAACTGGCCGGGTGTTGTCAGTTTGAGAGGAAAGTGTTACCAGCGATAGGAAAAGTATTGCAGCAAGGATCTTGAGCTTCATGAGTGACTCCTTTATTTGTGTCTGAATCTATCCATACTTCTATTAAAAACCCCACTTAGAATTGGTTTTGCTGCATCGAAGAGACGAGGTTCTTACTGCAAAACTCCCGTAGGCAAATTTAAGTCTTCCTACTGCAACGAAAAGTATTAAGGTTGATAAATCAGGTAATGGAACTTCTTCTATGTTTATTGGCAAGGTGTCTTTTTGTCATAAGAGATCCTTGTTAATGGGATAGGTTATCCCGATTTAATCGGGAAGGCAACGACTCTTTCGCAAAGCTGTGAAAGTTACTTTTATTTTAAGTCAATGCGGTCAATGCGAATGATTCTGCAACCCTTGGATATCTCAGACTCTGACCGTATATTTTCAATAGATGTGTGTAATAATTCAATTCCATCGACATAGAAGGATTTAAAATGCTGGATAAAGAATTTGAATATTTTCTCAAGCATCAGGATGAACTGTCCCAGAAGTACAAGGGGAAAATCATTGTAATCAAGGGTACAAAGGTACTCGGTAGCTATGACTCAGAGCTTGAGGCCTATCTCAAAACAAAAAAGAAATACAAGCCAGGAACATTCCTTATTCAGGAATGCAGTCCTGGAGAGGAAGTATATAGTCATACATTTCACTCCCGTGTTAAAATAGCATAATCTTTCCGTTCGCTTAATGTTTAACTAACATTTCTCACTTCAAATTAAGCCCTTCTGGGACTGGTTCTACAGTGT
>CAZHRR010000196.1:0-3646 GCA_964534955.1 uncultured bacterium | reverse complement strand
CAACTTTTATACTGAAATTATTCAAAATCCAAAGCTGGTGAATAGATCAGGATAGATTGTTCTTATGAAATTATTGCACAGACTATTGCTGCTTTCAGGATCATGTCTATAATGTGTAAACAGTTTTGATTGACGATTGAACTTATTGAGTCCACCACCTATAGTACCAATCCAAAGAATATTACTCGATAGATCCGGGTCTTCGAAAACAGTCCTTACATTATTCAGACTTAAACTGTTGAGATTATCGGGCTCATGTCTGAAATGTGTGAAAGTCTTCGTCGTTGGATCAAACTTGTTTAATCCTCCATTTTCAGTTCCAATCCAAAGAAAACCGTCATTTGTTTCTACGATTGAACGTATGTAGTTATCGGATATTGAAGTTGAGTCAAGTGGATCATGCTTATAGACAGTGAATTTGTATCCGTCATATTTGTTCAAACCGTCTTGGGTACCAATCCACATAAATCCCCTTCTGTCCTGAAGGAAGCACATGACTTCATTGTTAGAAAGACCATCATCAATAGAAAGATGATCAAACCTGACGTTCTGAGTTTGGGCGTGAAGTAAAGGAAGAGAGAGGATCTGAATCAAAAGGAGAACCGCAATTAAAAATCCTACTGTTTTGTGAGTTATTTTCATTTTAGCGGCAACTCGATCATGAACCATTATCATCAGTAGTCAATCTAATTGGTTCATTAAATTATCCTTCACAATCATTTATTTGCTTATCAATGAATGTCTAGGTATAAGTGTTATAATGTTACCAGATATCTTTCTCATTTCCCCCTCACCCTATCATCACTGTCTATATTCAGAGAATAAAATATACATAAAAGAACTATTTCCTGGTAATTCATAATTAAAAACTCCTCTCCAATAATGTCTCCATCTGTCATACAACTTACGAATATTTTAAATGCGGGAACTCATTTGTCCAAACCCACGTTAACGTGAAAAACCGGGGAAAACCCCAAAAGTAAAACGAGGAGGGATCGTTAACACGTCCCTCTTTTTTTATTGGTAAACAACAGAAGGAGAAGGAAAATGAAAAAAGAGCTAAAGAAGACCATCGCACTGGTTTCGGTAAGCGCCATTGTCGCTATAGTCATAACACTGGGACTCTATAATAGAGCTTCCAACAAGATAACCAAAGTTGAAACCGAGCCGGTAAATACTCACACTACAAGTAATTCAACCCCTGATGATCGGATAGATCTTACCCCCGCCAACGAAAATGTAACTCTCTCCACTAAAGCCGAAATTTCGGATCAAAACATCGCCAATGCTATAGAGCCAATAGCCGAGGCGAAAGTAGACATCTCAACTGAAGATGCCATTCCGGAATATACCGGTCAAGGGGATGTAGGTTATACTTTCTCGGAGGCCTTCAAGGATGCCCGCGCAGACTTGGGTCCCGGGAGGTTCTTCATCTGGAACGGACTGAAGTATACAACTACATTTGCCAGTGAACTCGCTGCCGAAGACAAGGCAATCTTGGCTGCGGCGGATTCTGCCAGCAAAGACTCGATAGAGGACTCTGATGTGCCGGATGATTCTGCAGCTAGGCCGGAAGTAAGCATCCCTGTGAGTGAGGAAGTCCTACTCAGCACGTCAGTTGGTACGAACTCTAGCGGCGCTTCTGTCGGCGGGAAGTAAAGAACTGCTGATTGTATCCGAGGCTTGAACCCCTCCTCGAAGCCTTGGGTGTGGTGCGGGCTGGTGAGTCTCTGACTCCCGGCCCGTTTTCATTAGAAAAATCCATCTTTCCACCGCTCATCGGAGCTAAGCGAAGATCCCGCTCGCCTGACCCGACGGGCAGGTACACGAACTGTCGGGACCATTTATACTTCGTAGTAATTTTATCCCTCGTACTTGTTAATCGTAGTGAATGTAGAATAATCGAACGTGAAGAGTGAATGTAGATGGACCACTCATCACTCATTTATCCATCGTCTATCTTCATTTCATTACGACAGATAAATAGTGAAACGTAGATGGACCATTCCCAGTCTTTTACTGTCATTTACTCATGAGTTGTGTAAATTCGCTCCATACTCATGGCTAAAGAGCAACCAATCACAGCTGAAGGGACGATCATCGAAGCTCTGCCTAGCTCAATGTTCCGGGTAGAGATGGAGATCGGCGGAAAAACTCACGAGGTACTCGCCTACGTGGGCGGCAAAATGCGAAAGCACTTCATCAAGATCCTGCCTGGCGATCAGGTGACATTGGAAATCTCCCCATACGACCTCAGCCGGGGACGTATTGTCTACAGACACTAATTCTCCACTTTCTCTACTACATTTCTGACCTTCATGACCAAGCTGCCACGTGAATTCTACGTCCGCCCTGACGTAGTACAGATCGCCAGGGAGCTTCTGGGAAAGTTCCTTCTGTCCCGCATCCAGGATTCTGTAACGGGCGGAATGATCATGGAAACTGAAGCATACGCCGGACCTGAAGATAGGGCTTCCCATGCTTACAACAACCGCCTATCAGCACGAACGGAGATCATGTATCACAGCGGTGGAGTGGCTTACGTATACCTCTGCTACGGAATCCATCACCTGTTCAATATCGTTACCAATGTAGAAGGCATTCCCCACGCTGTTCTTATTCGAGCTATCGAACCATCAGATGGTGTTGAACTGATGCTCCTGCGACGGGATATGAAGAAAGTTGCTCCTAATCTCTCTGGCGGACCCGGGACACTGACACAAGCTCTTGGCATACAGACTTCCCTCACTGGTACTGACCTGACCGGTAATCAAATCTGGCTGGAGGATCGCGGGATTATTGTATCTGATGATCAAATCAAAGCGAGACCAAGAGTAGGAGTCAGTTATGCAGGAGAGGATGCCCACAGACCGTGGCGATTCAGGCTGAAATACTGACTTAACGGCGCTTTCGATAAGGGTAAAATACGAACGGGAGGAAAATCAGGACAATTGCGCCAAATTTCAATCCAATGAGGAATATTACTGCCGTGATGGCCAGCTTCGCGGGAATAGAAAGCTCAACTATCTTTGAAAACCAGGACATTGGACTAAACTCCATAGTTCATCATACACTTGTGCAAGTAATTTTGTTATCGAACTATCTTCCCGTATAATCTTCTTTATCAAATCCAATACAAACCAGACCACCCCTGCACCCCTCCCCGCCTGATCGTCGGACAGGCTTGCTAGGGGAGGGGAAATCCAGTGGACAGCCTCCTGAGGAATACCCTGTGGAAAGTGGAGGTTGTTCAACTAAAGCTCCACAACTCAATGTCCTGGCATCACTATTCAGAATTTCCTCCCTCTATCTTCTTAATCTCATAAGGAATTAACTTAGCAACAGATATCTGCTTTCTTAAACGCGAAGGCGTTTTGTGAATTCTTTTCTATTGAAAACTATGCCCATTTATAGTTTCAGAATCAAATTCAGATAATTCAGACCACCCCTGCACCCCTCCTTAGTAAGGAGGGGAAAAAGGGGAGGTTGTTCAACTATAGCTCCACAACTCAATGTTCTGACATTACTATTCAGAACTTTCTCCCTCTATCTTCTTAATCTCATGAGCAATCAGCTCAATTACTCCGTCAACATCATCATAAACATCTGCGTTTCTATAACGGAGTATTTGAATACCATACGACTC
>CAZHRR010000195.1:0-3646 GCA_964534955.1 uncultured bacterium | reverse complement strand
GAACAAGTCGGGCAGGAAATGAAATAATAAAACTCACCCCCGTCCGCCCCGCCTGTCTGCTCTGTCGATACGACAGGCAGGAATGCTTCGTTCAGGCGGGTAAAAATATTTTCACTTATCAAGTGAATAAGTTAATCAGTCTAATTGCCTGCCCGACTACATTGTTCAGGCGGGCTGGAGTTACAATCTGTTGCGTTGTTAATACGCTTCCAATATCGGAATTAAGGTTGGAACGGTTTTGACCCTTTCCATTGCAGTCGTAACTTCACCATCATGTATTTAAACCTAATCAGGAGATCTATACTTCTGTTACTGACTGCCGGCATTGCTGCCCAGGGTGTCTCCACTATCAAATATTTCCGCAGTGAAGAAGATTTCCTTCGCGGAACTTCCATGAAGGCGACAGAGATCAACGGTAATTCCTATTTACAAGCGCTTTACAACAATTTAGGCCAGCTGATTTCCAAGTCCAAAGTGACTTCTGAAGGAGAAATCCTATCAGAGATGATTTTCGAGTATTCTGAAGATGGTACATTGCATCGGAAGTCTTATCGGGATGGAATGGGCAATGTCATTAAAATGTACGTTTACGGAGCTGAGGAGATGTCGGAGACTTTCATCGGTCACGCCTTTCCCCGACGACCGTTGGCTGAGTTTCAGGACCGCGTCACAATCTACAGCTATAACGAAAGTGGAGATGTGACTGAATACCTTTTTATGAGTATTGACAACCATTCGTTCGGAGCGGTAAGGCTATCGTACTTCGATGGGGGGCTGCCGGCTGAGGAGCGTTGGGTTATGCTGCCGGAAGAGAAGACCTTGAGACTATTCGATTACGATTACGATCCTGTTACAAGGACCTATGCACTGACTGAATTCGATTCCACAGGCTCTCAGGTCAGCCAGGTTGGGCTTGTTTTACCCACGAAGCATGTGCCTGAATTGGATGAGCTTTTGAGCAGTGCGGCATCGAGACCGGGGAACGTCCTGGAAGAGAGCGGTGAAATAGTAGCTGATATCCGATCGCGGTTGAGCGAGGGGTGGAATCCAAGCGATGAAGGGGCACTTCTGGAAGAGGAAGTCCTGGTATCGCCGGATCTTATCCATATGCTGGACGGAGACACATTAGAGGTGACATTGGTGGAAGTCACGAAGGAGTTCGTCCGTTTCATGTTTTATGGGGAGAATGAGCTCCTTACCATGCCAAATTCCAAGGTGCAGGAAATCGAACGTCGCGACGGAAAAATTATCTATCCGGTCATCTACTGATGAGACAAATAGGCTTGGATTTGCTCACACCAAGAAGTATATTGGAGCTACCATGAAAACTAAACTGATTCTCTCAATCTTACTTGTTAGTACACTTTCGGCGCAAGACAGCTACCCACCTCCCTCAAATTTAATAACTATTCCCACCGCCGGTGGACTGATCCGCGGAAGTTTCTCCGCTGAGCTTAGACTTCAGAAGGAAGGCGGTCTCAACTTTGGTCTGGCTGCCGGTGTGACTGACCGGTTTCAGTTTGGAGTCTCATTTGGCGCCAGCCAGCTTATTGGTGATGATACTCTGAAGTGGCACCCGCGCCCGGAAGTGAATCTCAAATACCGTATCATGGATGAAACAGTAAACATACCCGGTGTAGCACTTGGGCTCGACACCCAAGGTTTTGGCAGTTACAATCCTGGTGATAGTCTGAACCGCTATGATGTGAAGGCGTATGGGCTTTACTTGGCAGGGAGTAAAAACTGGCAAACACCTTTGGGAAACATAGGCTTCCATCTCGGAGCTAACTACAACTTCACCGAGACTGATGATGGTGACACAGATATCAGCATGTTTGCAGGGACAGATATTGAGATCAATCCTGAACTGGCGCTGCTGCTGGAGTACAATGCTGCCCTCAATGAGAACGAGTACGGAGCCCGAGATATTTCCCTCAGCCGGGGAGGGTATCTGAATGCTGCCGTCAGGTGGACATTCGTGGATCGTCTCCATATTGAGATTGATTTCAACAATCTTCTGTTTGATGAAGAGAAAGTAAACTACTTCAACCGTGAACTGAAGATCACATACATCGAATACTTTTAGGTGACAACAATGAAAACACGAACAGTTTTTGCATTTATTTGTGTGGCTTTCCTTTTGACATCGACGTTCGGTCAAGCCCTTCAGGATCAACTTGCCAAGTCAGATGAACTTCAGGAAGCGGATCAGCTTCAGGCTAACTATGACTTTCTGAAGAAGCTGGAAAAGTCCCATCCAAACGATCCGGAGGTTCTCTGGCGGATAGCTCAAGCCCATTTCGATTTCTCTGATAACACTGAGGACAAGGGTTTAATCAAAGAGCATATTCTGGAAGGTTTTGATTATGCTGACAAAGCGCTGAAAATAGATGACAACAATTGGGGCGCTCATAAGTGGTACGGAATTATGATCGGACGTAAGGGAGAGATCGAAGGCATCAAGCAGAAGATCATAAATGCCTATGAGGTGAGCGATCATGTTCTGCGATCCATCGAACTCAATCCAGACGATGACGGCAACTATCATGTCATGGGCCGCTGGAACTACGATCTCGACGATCTGAGTTGGGCCATGCGCAAGTTTGCTGCGGCTTTCTTTGCCAAACCTCCTGTTGGTGAGTTCGAGCAGGCTAAGTACTATTTCTCCAAGGCTGCAGAACTGAATCCTGGAGATGTCAGAAATCATCTATGGCTGGGCAAGACATATATCAAACTGAAAGACAAGCTAAGCGCTAAGAAGGCGTTGGAGGCTTGCCTGGCGATTGAGCCGAAATCAGAAAGCGACCGCCTCATTCAGAAGGAAGCTCGAAAACTTTTAGGGAAATGACTCTATTGGCCGAAGTTCCGGCCGCTTGTTCTATAAGAAATGGTTGAGCTTAAGGAGAAAAGACTTTCCACGCGTCAGGTCTTTAAAGGCCGGCTCCTCGATATCAGGGTGGACGAAGTAGAACTCCCTGACGGTTCGACCTCCATTCGGGAATACACTAAACATCCTGGAGCTGTCGTCATGATCCCAGTCCTGCCGGATGGTAAAATTATCCTGATACGACAGTTCCGCTACCCCATCGACGAGGTCGAAATAGAGCTTCCTGCCGGTAAGATTGATCCGGGGGAGACGCCGGAAGAGACGCTGCATAGAGAGCTTGTAGAGGAGACAGGTTTCCGGGCCCGGAAGATCACCTCCGTAGCTGAGATTCACCCCTGCGTGGGCTACAGCGACGAGCGGATGTGGATGTATCTGGCTGAAGATCTTGAGGAGGAAACAACCGATACCGATGACGATGAGTTTATCGAGGTAATACCGACAGAATTGGAAGAGTGCCTGCGCCTCGTTCGTGCCGGCGAGATCAAGGATGTGAAAACCATTATTGGGATCTTCTGGGCAGAGAAACTTCTCAGTAGTGTATAGGAGAAACATGAGTAATATTCCCTACAGGTAACAATACTCATGAGTAATGTGTAGTACAGGTAATATTACTCACTCATGTTTCGCAGATGTTTCGACGTAGAAAAAATCGTAAAAATCTTACGTGTATCCTCTACGCGAGGCGGTAAACCACCATCCCGCCTGGCGGGAAAGAAACCCGCCTAAAGGCGGCTTTAGTCGTCTTTTTTTGTTTAAGCG
>CAZHRR010000194.1:0-3666 GCA_964534955.1 uncultured bacterium | reverse complement strand
TATTTGGAAGGTTTTGTCTGAACATTCGAGTAACAAAGTCAATCGTAAAGATATAAGGCAGACAGACTTTGAGGTATTTAGATGATCATTAAACTGGTAAATGACTTGAGTGGAATGTATTAATATATGGATATGGAGAGTGAATCAGGTTTATGATTCATTAATTGTCAGTGATTCGGCAACAAGCTCAGCAACATCTCTGACTTTAACTGATTCCTCCTGATCCTCTACTTTTGCAGCATCATCCATCATAATTGTACAGAAAGAGCATGCAGTAGCAACAATATCTGCACCTGTATTGACAGCTTCCCGGAAACGAGCTAGATTAATACGCTCTCCCTTATCAATATCATACCACATGTTACCGCCTCCTGCACCACAGCAAAAGCTCTGCTTCTTGCTTCGGGGCATCTCGATGAGGTTATCATCTTTCTGGACTTTACGAATTATACTGCGAGGTGCATCAAAAATAATATTGTGTCTACCCAGATAACAAGGATCATGATAGGTAATACTCTTGGAAAGATTATTTTTGATTTGGAGCTTTCCCGCACTGACTAAGTCTTCAATAAATTCAGTATGATGGGTAACATTGTAGCTGCTGCCGAAGTCAGGGTATTCATTCCCAAGTGTGTGAAAACAGTGGGGACAGGCAGTAAGGATTGAATCGAAGGAATACTGACTTAGGATGTCAATATTCCGATTTACCATAGTCTCAAAAAGATACTCTTCCCCCATCCGGCGGGCAGAGTCTCCGGTGCAGGTCTCTTCAGTACCAAGTACAGCATAATCTATATTGGCTGCTTCTAGAATTTTGATCATTGCTCGAGAAATATTTTGATTCCTAGGATCGTAAGCCCCGGCACAACCAACCCAATAAAGAACATCAGCTCGCTTTTTATCTGCCATTATGGGCACATCGAGCCCTGCACTTTCTGCCCACTTTAACCGATCTGCGGCTGGAAGACCCCAAGGATTTCCAGCCTGAGATGTTACTTGCAAGCTTTTGGTAGCTTGAGAAGGAGGCTTCCCTTCAGAAAGAACGAGGAAACGGCGCATGTCAGTAAACGTAGGTACGTGATCGATTAGAACCGGGCACTCTTCCATACATGCCCCGCATGTTGTACATGACCATAGTTCCTCTTCAGTTATAACTCCTCCGATCAGTGGAACAGAATCGTTCCTTTTAAAGCGGTTATCATAGAGATTATGTCTGATATCTGTAATTAACTTCATGGGAGAGAGAGGTTTGTCCGTTACATATGCGGGGCATACAGATGTACAGCGGGCACATTCAGTACAAGCCACACTATCTAGAAGCTGTTTCCATGTAAATTCTGTTGCCTTGCTGGCCCCCAGACTAATTGCCTCAAAATCTGCTTCAGGATCTTCCATTAGCTCAGTGACATGCAGAGAGCGAATTTGTCCGCGTTGTTTTTTGTTTGTCATTGCAATATTGATTAATACTGCAATTATGTGGAACATTTTGGTTAACGGAAGGATGGAGATGAACAATAAAGACAGTAAAGCATGAGAATACCAGAGGTAAGGTTTTAGGGCTTGCCATTGCTCAAGAAGGAGAGCCTTAGATAGGGGATATCCCAGCCAGGAAGCCCAAGCGGTAGCAGGTTGTTCGATAGCAAGACGGGCCGCTTCTGTAATGAAACCACCCAGATCAAGAAATAATATAAACAGTAGAATCCCAGTGTCACCAAGAAGATTCCCTCGTCCTTTGAAGCTGTCCTGTGGTAGTGGTTCTGGTTTATTTACATAACGGCGGTAGAGAGCCATAAGGGTCCCCACAAGCAACATGAGCCCCCCTAAGTCGTTAACAAAAGCAAACCAGGGCGTATCCATTTCCGGCAAGAATTGGACTAACCATCCTCTAGCAACGAAGAAGTCTACTGTTGTGGCGAATGTGAGTTCAATGAATCCCCAACCGAGTAGAAAATGCATAACCGTAGCGTATGTAAACTGACGGGAATTGACTCTTCCTTGGGCGAGGCCAAAAATTAAAAAGTTGCCAAGTTGAGTAAATACATTAAGAGGTCGTTCTTCTTTTTTCCCAATACGAACTGCAGTTAGCTTACGAAGATTGAAGATAAGATATAAAAGAGCAAAAAGAGCGAAAAGATAGAAAATTGAAGGGACGTTATGGGTAGCTTCAGGTATAATATCTCCACCTGATAGTCGTTCAATAGTAGTCAGAGTATCCGCCATGGGAAGTTATCGTATCATTGTAGGTACTATGTAACTAGATTCTATAGTTTTTTGATCGCTTCCGTCAGCTTTGGAACTATTTCCAACAGATCACCAACTATACCGTAATCTGCCAGCTCGAACATAGGAGCATCTGGGTCCTTATTGATGACGACCACATTACGGGCACCCTTCATACCCACCACATGCTGGATAGCGCCGGAGATACCCAGTGCTATATAGAGTTGAGGAGCAACCGTTTGTCCAGAACTGCCGACTTGATGGTCGGGTGGCAGCCATCCTGCATCTACCACGGGACGGGAAGAACCAATTTGAGCACCGAGTGTGTCGGCTAGCTCTTTCACCACAGTTAAGTTTTCTTCTTTACCGATTCCTCTACCAATAGCAATAATAAGATTAGAAGCAGACAAGTCAACCTCGCCTGCAGCTTCCTGGAACGGCTGTTCTGCTTTAGATTTGATCATGCTCTCATCTAGAGTAATATCAATAGTCCTAACTTCTGCATTGCCGCTTTCGATAGTATCTTCTTGAAATGCAGCTGACTGAAAGGTGGCGAGCCAAGGTGATTCACCAGTTGGTAATGAATCTGCAGCCATTTTACCCTGGAACACTTGTCTTGTGAAAACTAGAGAATCGTTTTCCATGTGATAGCCAACATTGTCAGCCATTAGGGGTTTGCCCAAAAGCGCACTAACTTTAGGGAGAAAATCCCTGGTTTGGTAGGTGTGTCCCGCAATCACGTATTTGGGCTGTTCAGCTTCCACAACCTGACGTAGAGCTTCAGCATATCCGTCAGCACTGTAACTTTCGAGGAGATTGTGATTCCCAACCAGAACTTCCTGCAGTTTCTTACTGCCAGCTTGTTTTGCCAGATCATCAGCACTGTTTCCGAGGATGAGCGCCGCCGCAGATCCTCCCAAGTCTTTTGCCATAGCTTGTCCAGCGGCGATAGCTTCCCAACTCATACGGTGAATATTTCCGTTACGGTGTTCAAGAACAATTAGAATATCCATGGCTATAAGACCCTTATGTCGCGCTTTAATATTTCTGTCAGTTTGCCAGCTACCTGCTCAGCATCTCCTTCAATCATTTCTGTCCTCTTTGTCTTCTTTGGGGTATACACCTTTACCATTGATTGAAGTGCTCCCTGATCGGTTAACTCTTCTTTAGCAATAGCCTTGATCTCTTTTTTTTTAGCTCCCATGATTCCTTTCAGGGAAGGGTAGCGGGGAGTGTTTATTCCAGATTGGATAGTGATGCAGGATGGAAGTTTCATAGATAACCACTGGAACCAGCCCGATTCCAGTTCCCGCTTCACGCGGAGGACGTTTCCGTTCAATTCAGTTTCCATAACCAAGGTGGCTGTAGACATCCCCAGCATTTCACCCAAGATTACTCCTGTCTGTCCGGTCCCGATATCGTCGGATTGGAGACCGGTAAGGATCA
>CAZHRR010000193.1:0-3714 GCA_964534955.1 uncultured bacterium | reverse complement strand
ATTCATCCTTCTTCCTATTCATAATCTCTATACCTTTGATGTTTCATTAATTCTCGAATACATACCGTCCTCGAGAAATACTATTGGATCCAGTAATTCGTATCTTTTTTCTTGTTCTACCCGCAGTATTTCTTCCCAGATTGAGGCAGCAACAATTTCGCCAAAAACAACAAAACCACTGCCGACCTCTTTAGTACTGAGGAGATGACACTCTAAATGAGCTTTGCACTGCTGAACCAGGGGTGCATTGATCATAGAGGCTTCAATCATTTTGAACCCTGCTTTATCAATTCTTTCTTCGCCAAGCCATTGAATACAGTCAAAAACTGTTGAAGCCATAGTAGAATCCACAATATTCACCCCAAAGCAATTGCTTTCGAGAATATTTCTCTCTGTTGTATTTCCTTTAGTGCCGGAGAACATCAAAATAGGTGGTTCAAAGGAGACCATCTGCAGCCAGCTCTTTGGGGCTATATTTGGTTCTTTCTTTGAGTTATAGGTGGAAATTAAAACTAATATCCCTGGAATAAGACTTGGGTGCCATTTATGTTTATCAAGCGGATACTCTATCTTTTTCATATTAATCTTTCCTTGGTTATTTCACCTTACATTGTGAATAAACAGCAGCTTTTATTGACACAGCTATTCCCAAAAATCAGATCCAATTTCAATTAAATTACCTTCTGGATCGGCAATCATTGATGATCGCATTTTCCATGGTTCGTCTCTCGGTTCGTATATGGGCTTTCCGCCGCCCTTAACTATCTTTTTGAAAGTAATATCTACTTGTGCGGATGTACCAACATTCATTGCTAATTCGAATGTACCATTAATACCATTCGGGAATGAAGGTTCTTGTCCGAGCAATTCTGGCAGTTGCTTTCTCTCATACATGGAGAATCTAATTCCATCATGTTTGAATTCTGCATATGGTTCTTTCCCATCCCAATCGGTGTCTATTCCAATAACGTTCTTGTAGAAATTCACCATCGTCGTAAGGTCTTTAACAAAGATACCTATCATATCGAATTTTCTTTTCATTGTTTTCTCCTGCTATTTCTTAGATAACGGGTTGTATGGACGTCAGTTTTTTATTAGTAAATGTTCGCTCAAGTTTCTCATTCCCATGAAATTGTTAACAATTTACCGATAAACCAGCATGAGAACACTCATATTGGTTTATTATTGCAGGTATTCCACCGATATAGAAGGAGCATTCATGATGATGGCACCAGCAGATATTAACAATATTGACATAATCACTAAAACAATAAAGAACTAAAGGTTCATTCCTGTGCATGTAGTACTGTGTAAAAAACTTTCGTAAAACCATTAAAATGGTTAGAACATTATATTCATTCAAGTAACCCACGACTTAAGTCGTGGGTTGACCTAGGAGGTATTATGTAAACCGTTTTAACGGTTTATTCTCAAAATGATTTGCGAAACATGAGTTATATATTGGTGTTCCCCCGAAATATAGCGGTATGTAATTGGCTAAAGAATAATATTAAAATAGATACAGAGATTTGCATGATTGCGAGGGGGTAAACCCCCACGCTTATTGACAAAACCACCCTAAAGGGCGCTTCAGCGTCCTTTTGACATTGAGCGTGTTCATTTATGGACTCGTAGTGATTCTACGTTACACAAAATGTCGATAAAAGCTGAATCTTCGAATGTATTTGATATAAGATTCTAAAGGTTGTTATCGGGAGGAGTCCTGGAGTTATTATTATTGTGTTACTGAATACTCATTTAGAATCCCTGAAAGCCAGCGAGTTAACTGCTGTCCTAACACAGCAGTAGAGTAATATTCCACTGCTCTTTCCCTGCAGTTAACTGCCTTAGATGCGCGTATTCTTTGATCAAGCAAAAGTGAACGAACTGCTTCTCCAAGAGCCTGGGGATTTCTTTCGGTTAGAATTCCTGTATCCTCAGTGACAATTGAATTCACACCACCACCTTCGTACGCCACAACCGGTACACCTCCAGCCATCGCTTCAGTATAGATTATTCCGAAATGTTCTCTCTTCTCAGGAGCAGCTGCAAGTAGCGTGGCAGCATTGATCAATTGAGCTTTATCCTCATCTGATACAAACCCGAGAAATCTACCTTTATCTCCGAGTTCTGCTTCAAGTTCTTCCCGTAATTCGCCATCTCCGATAAATATTGTTGGTGCCAGGTCGAAATAGAATTTTGAAGCTTGAACTACATTATGCGGACCTTTCAGACGTGATAATGCTCCCGGACAGATGACATATTTTGAGGGTAAATTATACTTATTAATAATCTCACCGGTTTTGTCGGGATTGAATTCTGATAAGTCAACCCCACAGGGTAGAATCAGGAATCGATCTAACGGAATGTCAATCAGGTTTCTCACCAATTGATCACGCACATATTCAGTGGTAACGATTATACCGTTGGCATCTTCAGCAGCTGTTTGAATTAATTGCCATACTTTGTCATTATATAAACCGTGATGACGAGGTTCAATACCTGTTCCGTGCAGAAATAAAACATAAGGCTTATGGTGTCGTTTACAGATATTAGCAGTAACAATAGCGGTTAAATTGGCGTGATGCCCGATTACTATATCTATATCCAGGATATTGCTCTCCAGAGCACTTTCGTATGCCGGTAGATAGGACATTGCTTCATTATAACTCATTGACGATACAGCTTTCTGATCTTCCTTCGCTGAAGGTAAATATTCATGAACAGGAAGATGAATCGAGTTTAAATGCACATCAATATTATGAGCGCCAGTTACTCCAGTACCAACCTCGGGATGGATGTAGTAGACAGTATGGTTTTGGCTTAAAAGATATGCTGCTTGATCTTTAGCCACAACACCGCTGCCGCGTCCTTTGTTCAGCAGTAGTATGGCTACATTCATTTATTAAAATCCAGTAGAACTATTTTCGACAATGATAGACCAGGGCAGGGGGCAGGTTCTTCCAGATTATTCTGGTTTTTTCTACCTGTCTAAATTTCTTCTTCAACAGTTTTTTGAATTTGATTCCAGGTGGGAAAACAAGTCCCTGGAGGTAGGCAAAGGTAAGAAATTCTCCGCCGTCAACAAGGGAGTCGTAGGCGGCATTTAACAATTCCTCCTGCAGTTTTTGATCGAATCCAGCCCAGGGAAGGCCGGATATGATGCAGTCACAGCTGGTTTGATCATGTTTTAACAGATATTTCTTGATATCCAGTGCTGAGGCATGATAGACAGTTGCAGTGGGACAGTTCTTTTTAGTTTCTGCAACGAATTGCCGGTTTATCTCTAGGCTAAAGAATATGCAGTTAGTAGAGATCTTGTGTATAATTTCTTTAGTAAATACACCTGTTCCTGAACCCAATTCCACTACACACTTTTTCTTAGACAACTGGGCTCTGTCTGTGATGAGTTGAGACAAACCTGTGGATGAAGAGGCGATAGCGCCTGTTTCTATGGGATTTTTTAAGAACTGCCTGAAAAAGTTCATGATTGCTTAAATAATATAACAATCCTTTTAAAAGAATCTAATCGCCAAATCACCATTTCTACTAAGTTATATATCCGTCTATAATTAATTTCTAAGAGGAACAATTCTGACAGAATTTGAAACCATAGCTTTGGAAGACGGAATCTAATTCCACCCCCTCTTGTGCACAGCATCCTCTTATGTTAATAGTCAAGGGTTTTTGTCTCGTCAGAGTTCGTATTGGTTA
>CAZHRR010000192.1:0-3778 GCA_964534955.1 uncultured bacterium | reverse complement strand
CATTCACGTCGCACTTGCTCGTCTTTAGATCCATCAACTTGACGGGACTTCACTGATCTCTACTTTACCAGCAGTATCTTACGGTGCAAGTTACGATCTTCCGTCTGCAGAACCAGGAAGTAGATACCTGTGGCAGCGTTGCGACCGTAGGCATCCCGGCCGGCCCAGGTAATTTCATGGAAACCGGCTTCCTGCTGCCCGTTGAACAGTGTGACAATCTGCTGACCAAGGATGTTCACTACGCTTAACCGGACATGGCTTTCGTCGGGAAGCTCGTAGCGGATGGTCGTCACTGGATTGAACGGATTGGGGAAGTTCTGGTGTAACACTGCTTTCTCCGGCAAGGGTAGCTTGAGATTGAGGCGGTACTGACTCTCGGGATAATTCGTCGCTTCCCCGGCTAGACTCCACAAGGCTGTCCCTATGTCCATGACCGTTTCGGACTCCACTCTCTTCCGGAATTCCACGGCAAGGATGGGTTCCTCTCCACTTAATTGATGATCCGGTGCGAGGACGGCTCCCGCAACAGTGAGACGGCCGCTCTCCTCATCGAAGAAATGCAGGACAGTCCACGGCTCAACGAGATTGTTAGCGATTCCTTCGAAAGAGACGGCAGATGGGTCCACATAAAGGGTAAACTCGAACAACCCACGTTCGTCAAAATTCTCCACATAAACATCCAGCCAGAACCGTTGTTCTGTAACCTGCAGCCAGCCGTTATCGCTGCTTTCCCTTCGGACGATCTGCACCGGAGCCTCTGCCGCCATCCTGGCTAAGACGCCCGTGGAATCGTCGTAGTCACCGCTCTGATATGACCAGTTCCACATCTGAGCGAAGACCATTAGGTCCTCGAAGTCTATGGTGCTGTCAATCACCGGCAATAGCTGCGGCATCTCGCCTAACGCCGGACCGATATCACGCTCAGGGAAATTCTCAGGATCCAGCCACGCCTCCCGGAAAAGGGCAAAGTCAGCCGTGTTCACCATGCCGTTTAAGGTGTAATCACCTAAGAGTGTAATGGTAAATGCACCCGTGAAGGTATCTTCACTGGGATCATCAACGTCACCATTGCCGTTGCCGTCGAAAGGAATACCGTCGAGATCAGTGAGATCCGGCGTGATGGTAAAAGTGACTGTCTCCAGCGAAGCGAAGGCACCGATCGTGCTGATGGTTAAGACACGGCTCGCTTCGTCATAAGCGTAAGCGAATGAATGTACGCTGGAAATCTCGCCAGAGATCGAGACAGCGCCGTCCACCGTGGCAGGATCAATACTCCGGCTGAAGGTAACTTCCAGCTCCAGCGACATCCAGTAGGCCAGAGAATCGGCAGCCGGTGAATAGGTGAGAACCTGCGGCGGTCCCAAGTTGTCCACATCCACGGAAATCTCATCACTCGTTCCGTAACCGAGTCCGTCGTGAGGCTGTATCCGGAATGTCACCGGATCCTCATACGATGGAAAGTCTTCGGCAGTGTGCCAGGTAAGTGTGCCGGTATAAGCCTCAGGACCGATTCCATCTGTCTGACCGGTTACATTAGCGGCTGTCCATTCGCCTGTAGCGGGACTGAGGAACTGCGGGGTGAGCGAGAACGTGTCACTCCACGGATCCTCGATGGTATAGCTGATTTCCGCATCCCCCTCTACCTCGCCTAACAGTGGTTCAATTAGCACGTTTCCGGGATAATTATCCACGTGAACCGGCAGCATATAACCGTTCACACTGAATGAATCAGCTGCTTCTACGAGAAGATAAATATCAACCTCTTGATCAGGCAAGTCTTCTGTCGTCAGCCAGTGGAGTGTCCCCTGATAGTCTTCAGGTCCGAGAGGCAGCAATTCCTCATCCAGTGCAGCAGGGAAAGTCTCCGACATGCTCTCATCAAAACTGTAGAGTACATTGAGCAGCAGTGAATCTCCCTCAACATCATCAAGCGTAAACTCAATCTCTACTGTATCGCGCTGCTCTGATTCGATGGAAGTGATGGCGATATCAGGAGCTTGATTGGAAATGGGTACTTCCATCCAGACATACAGAGAGAAATCTCCGCCGTTAGATGCAATATCAATCGACCCCTCATAGGTACCCGTACTAAGCCCACTTCGATCCACGATAACTAAGACGGTGTCACTTCCGCTGACCCGGGAGGTTTGGCTGGTGAGCCTATAAGTGACATCAGACTTAGTGGTGGGATTCTTGAGCGTGGGAGGTTTGGTAAACAAACTTGACTTGTTTGAGGTTTGATCCGTGCTGACAAGATTCTTATTGGACAAATTGAGCCTATCTCCCTGAGGGAAAGTTTGATCTACCCCTCCTGAGCTTTTATTGGACAAACTGAGCTTGCGCAGCGTCTCCGCAGGAGGCTGTGCCCTGCGGACAGCACCCTGTGGGAAAGTTTGTCGTAAGGTTGGCAAATCATAAATTTGTCGTGAAGTGTTGGTATCCTTTCTGGACAAACTAAAAGTTTGTCCTACGATTGGCAAACTGAGCCCAGCACCCTGCGGGAATGTTTGATCTACAGGTGAATACCGGGGAGTACTGGATTTAGACAAACTAACAGTTTGACGTGTGGAGTAAGAATTCTCAATGTACGAACTAACAGTTTTTCTTTCCAGCTTGGTAGCTTTATTGGACAAACTAAATGATTGGGACAAACTAACAGTTTGTCCTACAGTTTGTCCTACGATGGTGACCCAATCGGGGGCGTTGGTGACACTCCACGTCAGTTCCCCTGCTCCTTCGTTGGTGATGATCAACCCCAGTGTATCCAACTCCGTGCTGAAGAAGAGTGAATCAGGAGATACGGAGGCATACGGGAGCACTGTCATGTCGTAGAAAAAGGCGCCTATATCGGCGATAGTCCCGTCGGGGTCAGGATTGCTTTCCGGATCGCCGGCATTGATGCAGGGGGAGGAAGCAAGAAGGTGATAGTTGGCAGTAGCAGGAGCAGTAAAAAGAGGATCCGCATCAATATTTCCATCACCCCAATTCACCGTGCCGTTAACGTTTGTGACGATACTGTCGAGACCACCCTGAACGTCGCTATAGGAGACTGTAATTGAACTGGGTAATCCGGCGTCAAGTAAGTAGATCTCCTGGGGTGTATTACCCCAAAGAATGGTATTGACCAGAGTTGGGTGGGAATAGTCAATACAAATAATACCCCCACCCCATACGGCTGTGTTTCCGTTGATGGTTACATTTTTCATGAACGGGCTAGAATCGTTCAATAATCCGATACCACCACCCTCTTGAGAAGTGTTCGCACTTACTGTCACATTTTCCAAACTCGAGCTATCAGAAAACACAAAAGCCATCCCGCCGCCGACATTAAGAGCTGAATTACCGCTGATCTTTACATTCACAAGACGGGGGTTGGAATATTCAATGAAAATTCCACCACCATCCTCATTAGACACGTTATCTTTAACCGTAACATTCATCAGAGTGGGATTGGAGTAAAAGCAAGCAATTCCACCGCCATAACCAGCCGATCCAGTTTCATAAGCAGAATTCTCCCGAACTATCAGATCAACTAAAGTCGGACCACCTGAAGTCGGTTGAGGAGAACGAATGTAAATCCCACCGCCAAAATAGCCAATCCAAGTATACGAAGCATCGCTCCAATCTGCATAAGTCCCTGTTCCATTTGTTACCGTAAATCCGCTTAGAACTGATGTTGAATCTTCCGTGGAATCAAACGTCACCACACTGCCACTCTGATTCCCGTCAATCACCGTCTGAGGTATAAACGATGTGTCACCAGTCGCCAGGAATAGAG
>CAZHRR010000191.1:0-3815 GCA_964534955.1 uncultured bacterium | reverse complement strand
ATCAACGTTACCTGCAGTATCATACTCAGTCCAAGTGAATCCGATATCCGTCATCACAACCAGCTATGAAAACCAAGATTGCTGCTATCATCGTCAATGCGGAACGTCTTTTGTTCATCTGATTGCCTCTTCTTTGTATCACCATATCCCAAGCTTCGGTGAAATATTACTCCGCTATTCAGCAATGATACTGTCGTGTGGATGACAATTGGTTATTTAGTGAGTGTAACTGGTGAGGGGTCAATCTACACTACGTTACGATTGATAAATAACTGGTGAGTGGTCCATCTACGTTCAATCTACACATTCGTTACGATTGATAAATTCACTACGATGGATAAATTATTGGTCCGTCTACACTTCATTTAATCTACATTTCACTACGATTAACAAGTACGACGGATAAATAACTGGTGAGTAGCAGCTTGTAGATTGGGGGGTAAGATCCAGATTGTGGAAAGCAGCTAAGTTCCTAGCTTTGCTTGATTATTACCATACTGCCTGGCAATAATCAAGGATAATTACTGACTGAAATTCCCCCCGAAGTATCAGGTACATCACTTAATGATAATTAAGACAACCCCCGAATTTCCACAGGATGCTGTGCATATTCGGGGGATTGGAGAGAACCAGTAACACATGAACCGCTTCAGCGGTTTTTTTACAGGATGAGTCAAACATTGAAAACCGTTGAAACGGTTAAAGAAAATTTGTTTACTTCATCAACACCCCAATCAATTGGGGTGCTGTCACAACCATAAATCTCTTAATGGAGTTCTATTTTTACAGATAAACAATACGCGTACGATTCTAAATGCTATTTTTGGGGAAAGTCCTGTAAATATAGATTGTTCGGATAAACGAAATTCAGTGTCGGTAAAAAAGGTACAGGGTTAAAATCTTTTCTTTTCTCCCCCGCTCCTCTGCTCCCTTTCTCCCCAGCTCCTCAGCTCCCATTCTCCCCTACTCCCCCTGCTCCTCAACTCAAATCACTTCCCGCCGAAGGGAATCCAATGCTCCTTCCACGAGCGCAACTACATCTAGGTTTTCCTCCGCTTTCTGGAGCTGTCTCGCCGTCGCCTTGGTAGCGGGGTGTTTCGGTTGAAAAAGTGCACAGCAGTCCTCATCGGGCAGGATGGAAATGTCGTAAGTGCCGATTTCTTGGGATTTGTTGACGATCTCCTGCTTGTCCATCCCCACCAGCGGCCGGAGGATGGGCATGGATGTTACAGCCTCAATCGTCTCCATATTCTCGATGGTCTGAGATGCGACCTGCCCTAAAGACTCACCAGTGATGACAGCGTGGGCTCCCTCCTGTTTCGCGAGAGCTTCGGCGATGCGGAACATGAACCGGCGATAAAGAATAATTCGATATTTCTCCGGACACTTCTCGATGACTTCTTCCTGGATTGGCGCCAGTTCCGCCAGAAACAACTTTGTCCGAAGCTGGTGCTTCTGAAAGACCCTGATAATATCCTGCACCTTTTTGATGGAAGCGTCACTGGTATACGGTACAGAGTGATAGTGGAGATAATTAACAAACGCCCCGCGCTTCATCATCTGCCACGTCGCCACAGGCGAATCAATCCCGCCGGAGATCATGCTCAGCACCTTTCCGCCAATTCCTACAGGAAGCCCACCAAAGCCGTCAATCCGGTCAGCGTAAACGTACGCCGAATCCTCCACCAGATCGATGTGGCAGTTCACATCCGGCTGAGTGAGATTTACTTTCTTTCCAAGCTTCTCTACGACAGCTGCACCAATATCTTCATTCGTCTTTTGAGTTGACAGCGGGATATTTGGGTCAGACCGCCGAGTGGTGATGCGGAAAGACTCTCCAGGAAGAGTGGCGACAAGCTCCAGTGCTGCTTCTTCCAGCACCTCTTTTTTGGGCTCCATCCGAGCAGCAGGAGCGAAATAAACCAGTCCGAATGTGTTTCGCAGAACTTCCTTCATGCTGTCCAGCGATTCCCTGCCAATCTCCGACAGCTCAATGACGATCCGTCCTCGGACAGTCCGGGTTTCCACATAACTCCCGGGACAAGAAACCGTCAATCCTGCCTTGATGTTATCCTTGAGCTTTTTCTCGAACTGGCGGCGGTTTTTACCTTTTGTACCTATCTCGCCGTAGTGACAAAGGATGTGGGTCGGATCCATCAGATTCTCCCCGCAAGCATAGCACCCAGATGAGCACCATAGAAAATCCAACCGGTGGCGGCGGCACTAATGGCGAGATAAACATACTTTAGTGATTCAGATGGAAGCTGGCACTTATTGACCCAGCGCCAAATTAACAGCACAAAAAATATCAAAGTCGCCAAAATCTGCATTGTGCCGTGGGTCTTGAAGACCGGTAACGGATCATCCATATGTCCATAGACTGTGTCAGCAAAAAATCCAGCCACCACCGCTGCCAATGCACTCATCACCCCAAAGACAAGACACCACCAGCCGGCGTGATTCAGCGATTCTTTCCGGAAAACTACACTGAGGATATCAAACAAAACGCTGGTTGACAGCAGTGCAATGGGGAAATGAATGATCAGAGGATGAATGGCATCTATTTTCCATGGGAACATGATGTCATCCTCCTACACTTTTATGGGTTCCACAGTGACGCTCAGATCGGGACGGATAGTAACAAGGTGATTGGCGGGAACCTTGTGCCAGTCCTCTTCCACATCTGTCAGCTGTTCTGAAACTACCAGCACAGCATGCTCTTCAGGATCTGTCCGAGTCATTCGGCAAACGCCATCAATGCACTCGAACTTGGAACCCTCAGAGTGGTACAGGGTGTGAGGTGTCAGTTCTGGGTCGGTGGTGTAGCGCGTGGTCAGGATTGTATCCCCATTGGTGACCACCACGTTCAGGAAAGTAGAACTAGTGATACCGTGATCATCCAGTAGCTCTTTCAGATCTGAAATGGTACCGCGGAGAGCCTCCACCATCCTTTCGCAGGTAACCTCACCTCCTTCGTGACTCATTCGCTCAAGGAAGAGAGCAAAGAAGTGTTCTGAATCGGTCTCGCCTCTCAGCCAATCGTAAATGCTATCAGAGAGCCGCATGCGGAGAGCCCGCTTTATAACACGAAAACCACCGATACTTCCGTTGTGCATAAATAGAAACGGTCCATAGTGAAAGGGGTGGGAGTTCGTTTGCGAAACTCTTCCGTGCGAAGCAGCCCTGACATGAGCCAGGAAACAACTAGAACTGATCTTCGGTGCAATGGAACGGAGGTTGGCGTTATTCCATGCCGGCTGAACAGAGAGAAAAACTGCCGGATTAGGGTCAATCTCCCTCTGATACCAGCCGATACCGAATCCATCCCCGTTTAAAGGCTCCTCAAGTTCCCGGGCCTTGAAACTCTGCCGCACCAGCGAATTCCGTGGCTGATAAAGCAGCTTGTCCATAGCGATGGGGGCGCCCCTGTATGCTAAGAAACGACACATGATTTAGTCTCCTTTAGTTGTGGAAAGTTGAGTTTAGGGCAGCAAGATTTAAGTGTCAATTGATTTCAGAGCTTAAGTTCCTCCAAAATATCATATAAATTGATTATGATATTAAAGACAATCCCCGAATTTCCTCCATAGTAGACCCTTTGGGTCACAGGATGCTGTGCACATTCGGGGGATTAGATGAGAACCAGTAACACATGAACCGCTTCAATAGTAATAAACCGTTGAAACAGTTCTTCTTCAAGGAAGTTTATCTCTTCATCATCACAATAAATTGTGGTGTTGTTAATAGGATCAACACCCGAATTTATTCGGGTGAGCATGCAACAACCACTAAGACAGGTAATCGTTTTAACGATT
>CAZHRR010000190.1:0-3831 GCA_964534955.1 uncultured bacterium | reverse complement strand
GGGATTATTCAAACCTGAATCTTTAGCGGTTTAAGGGTAAGATTATCTGCAAACATGAATAATCCTTTTCCTTCGCTATGATGAGACTTTTATCCTTACTTTTCCTAAGGCGGAAAATCAAAACCTGTCAGGTGACCTGTCCCGCTTGCGGGAGTCTTGCTCCTGACAGGTTGAAAAATTAAGCGTTGTCAACAATCACTAATTCCGGTTCGTGTACGTCTTCGACATTATTTTGAGAGGAGATTGGTTGAAAATGTATAAATCAATATCGGAATTTGGGTTACTATTGCCGTTTGCCTATTTATTACTCCTGTTGTAAAATGTCCGCCACATTTCTCTATCAAGAAAATTATCTAGAGGAAATTATGAATCGATCAAAAGCCGGATTAATCTCGTTTGGAATTATTTTATTGCTGCTGATTCTATTCGGAGTCGATTTCTATGATCAGGTGTGGACCTTTCCTGAATTCAGTCCCGTCTCGCTTATGGTAGTTGCCTTGGTGGGAACAGGACTATTTGTAACCATAAAACTCGGATTTCCACAAATCCGATACGTCGGGCATGGGATCAAAGTTACCAGAGGTCTTTACGATGATCCTGATGATGAAGGCGACTTAAATCACTTCAGAGCTCTTACCACCGCTCTTTCTGCTACAGTTGGAATTGGAAATATCGCCGGTGTCGCTACAGCACTCTATTATGGTGGCCCAGGGGCGCTTTTCTGGATGTGGGTTACTGCCTTTTTTGGAACCACACTTAAGTTCGCCGAATGTACCCTTTCAATGAAATACAGGGAAATGGATTCTTTGGGATTTACCGCTGGCGGCCCTATGTACACCATCGAAAACGGCCTGGGCCGTAAATGGCGTTGGATGGCTGTAGCCTTTGCATCCTTTGCCATTATCTGTTCTTTCGCCACCGGAAATGCCATTCAGGCTTTTACTGTATCAGATCAGGTATATTCTGAAATTAGTCAAGTTTTAGGGAGCGCTCATTTCCTTACAGCGAAGCATGCAATATTTAGCGGATTTGACCTTTCTGTACAGCAGGTCATAAACGGTCTCATACTGGCAGGGATTGTCGCCCTTGTAATAATAGGTGGTATCAAACGTATCGGTCATGTTACCGGTTTCCTGGCTCCTTTCATGGCTATTATTTATGTCCTGGGAGCTGGATTAATCCTGCTTTACAACTTCGATAAACTTTCCGAAAGTGTCGGCATGATATTCACCATGGCTTTCAATCCTCCTGCCGCAGTTGCTGGAACAGGCGGCGGGATTTTGCTGACTATGCTTTGGGGAATAAAGAGAGGATTATACTCAAATGAAGCTGGGCAGGGATCAGCGGCTATAGCCCACTCTACTGCCAAGACCAAATATCCTGTTCGCGAGGGAGCTGTTGCCATGCTCGGGCCATTCATAGATACTCTTATTATCTGCAGTCTTACTGGTCTGGTTATTATTTCAACAGGAGCTTGGCAGCACACAGAATTCTTTGTAAAGATTACTGCAACAACAGCAGAAGAGGTTAAGAACGCTTTGGATACAGGCGTTTTTCAGGGAATGGAATTACTTAACAGCAGTCTATTGACATCCTTTGCCTTCAAGAATGGACTGAGTTGGCTGTTTAGCTATGGAGACAAAATTGTAACCTTCTCTGTTCTCTTATTCGCGATATCTACAGCCATTAGCTGGTCATTCTACGGAGATCGATCAACAGAATACCTGTTTGGAGAGAAATCCATTAAAGCATACCGCTGGGTATTTGTTCTGTTCGTATTCATAGGCGCTATTGCCAGCCTGGAAGCTGTATGGGCATTCGGTGATGCCGCTCTGGGAATTATGTCATTCCCGAATCTGATATCGATTATCCTGCTTTCTACTGCAATGAGAAAGATGACGAAAAAATACTTCTCTCAGAAGCACATGACATATCAGGAAAAGCTCCAAGCTCAGCAATAAGACTAATGACCGGGGAAAAAGAGCGTTATCTTGAGGTGGCGTTGACAGCCGCCCGGGAAGCTTCTGATTATATCCAAGAGCAGTCAAAGCACACTCGTCAAATAAACTTTAAGGGAACCACCGATCTGGTCACTCAAGCTGACAGGGGTTCTGAGAAGATCATCCTGCGGCATATTGAAGTGGCTTTCCCTCAGCACAGTATTATCACGGAGGAGTCCTCGGGTAAACAGCTGGATACAGAATTTATCTGGATAATCGATCCATTGGACGGCACAACGAATTTTATCCACGGCTACCCGTTCTATGCCGTCTCTATCGCTTTATTCCAAGACGATTCACCTCTAATCGGTGTAGTGTCTGATGTCTTCCACAAGCAGATTTATTCAGCCGTGCTTGGTGAGGGTGCCTTTCGTGACGGAGAGAAGATCAGTGTTACCGGTACATCAATACTGCAGAAAGCACTCCTGGCTACGGGATTCCCGTACATCCACAATGAAATCTGGCACCGCAATATGGAGCTCTTCCGGGAATTCACCGACCGCTGCCAGGGCGTTCGGCGAGCGGGAGCGGCAGCTATTGATCTATGCCATGTGGCCAGTGGCTGGCTGGACGGATTCTGGGAGCACGGACTTCAGCCATGGGATACGGCTGCAGGTATTCTCATTGTGGAAGAGGCAGGTGGGAAAATCTCTCAAATCGACGGAAGTGAATTTTCAATATTCGACAATAATATAGTTGCCTCGAACGAGAGTCTTCATGAAGAAATGCTGACGATTCTAAATATTTCTTAGCCGCAAAATGCACAAAACTCACAAAAGTCAAATCGTTAAGAACTCTCGCGAAATTATTACGTGATGGATCACAAAACAATTTCTTGGTTATTGGCAAGTGACCCATCAATCCGTTGGCAGGTTATGCGCGACCTGCTCACTAAACCCCAGTTGGAATGGCAAGTAGAGCAAGATCGAGTAGCCAATCACGGATGGGGCGCTCGGCTTCTGTCGTACCAAAACAGTACTGGCCGTTGGACACCACGCTTCTATGGGCAGAAGTGGATCTCTACGACCTACTCTATAGTGCTCCTCAGAAGATTGGGACTTTCACCCGATGACCCTCGCGCAGTCAAGCCTTGCATGTTATTCCTTGATGAAGGACTATGGCACGATGGAGGCATTAATCCCTCAGTATCTACAATGCGGAGTGAAACATGCGTGACAGGTATGGTGTTGAGCCTACTGTCATGGTTCAAGATTGATGATCCTCGCCGAGAGCGCCTTATTGATTACCTTCTTACCGAGCAGATGGACGACGGCGGATGGAACTGCCAGCGTGACCGTGGAGCAGTTCACAGTTCGTTCCACACTACTATCAACGTACTAGAGGGCCTGCGGGAATACGCTGAAGCTGGCGGAGCAAGGACATCTGAAATCCAAGCTTCAGAAGCGAAGGGTCAAGAATTCTTCCTTACACACCGTCTTTACCGTACACATCGTACAGGCAAGATCGTCAATCCCACATTCACACGGTTTTCGTTTCCGCCGCGATGGTATCACGATGTAATGCGAACTCTGGACTACTTTCGTGCATGTAACGCACAGTATGATGAGCGACTTGAGGATCCCATCGAATTGCTTCAAAACAAACGGAGCAAGGATGGATACTGGGTCCTGCAAAATCGTCACCAAGGCAAGACGTTTTTCGAAATGGAGCAAATTGGGAAACCGAGCCGGTGGAACACACTCAGGGCACTGAGGATTCTAAAATGGTGGGAAAAAGCGAAGGAAGCAACCTAATTACTGTTAAGTACACTTATTGACTCATGTTTCGCATACCCTAAGTGATTGATTTAATATGCATTATTGCGAAGACA
>CAZHRR010000189.1:0-3832 GCA_964534955.1 uncultured bacterium | reverse complement strand
TAATAAATTCATTTCCACTTATTATTGCATTCTTCCATCCTACCTGAGACTGAGGCATTACAAAAATTGAACTAATTTTCTTGTTTAGGTTTTATGACAAAGGTAAATTTCTTTGCTTTAGGAAATGGCAACAATGAAGACTTACTCAGCCAAAACAGGTGAAATAGAGAAGGAGTGGCACGTGGCAGATGCCGAAGGGCAGACCCTTGGTAGATTAGCCAGCAAGGTAGCTCATGTTCTACGAGGCAAGCACAAACCAGCTTTTACACCTCATGTTGATATGGGGGATTATGTTATTGTTGTGAATGCTGAAAAAATTCGTGTTTCCGGTAAGAAAGAGAAGCAGAAGAAGTACTTCTCACACTCAGGATTTCCAGGTGGATCTAAGTTTTCCGACCTGCATCATCTCAGGCAGCGCCACCCAGAGAAGATTATCCAAAATGCTGTGAAGGGAATGTTACCTCACAACCGTCTGGGAAGAAAGATATTCAAACAATTGAAAGTGTATGCGGGTTCAATTCATCCCCATCAAGCCCAGAATCCGAAAATAATGGAGTTATAAATATTGTCAACTAACAGTGTAGTTTATTCCGCAGTAGGTAAGAGAAAAACTTCAGTTGCCCGTGTCAGATTGATTCCCGGTAAGGGCAACATCATAGTAAACAAACGAGAGTTTGATTCATATTTTGGACGAGTTTCCAACAGACTCCTCGTTCTTGAGCCTTTCAAACTCCTTGAACTTGACAAGAAGTATGATGTAATCGTCAACGTAAGAGGAGGTGGATTGTCTGGTCAAGCTGGAGCTATTCGTCATGGTATCTCCAGGGCATTATTGAATGTTGCTGACGATTATAAACCTACACTGAAAAAAGCTGGTTTATTAACACGTGATGCTCGGAAGAAAGAGCGAAAAAAGTATGGATTGCGTGGAGCCAGAAAGGCATTTCAATTTTCTAAGCGTTAATCGGAGTATAATCTTGGATATAACTTTTGAAGACCTGCTAAGTACCGGAGCACACTTTGGACATCTAACCAGAAAATGGCATCCTAATTATCAAAAGTATGTATTGATGTCCAAAAATGGTATTCACATCATCAACCTTGAAGAGACTCTTAAAGAGTTACGAATTGCAGTTGAATTCACTAAGAGTATTGCCACTGATGGTGGTGATATTCTTTTTGTAGGAACGAAGAAGAATGCCAAGAATATCGTTCAACAAGAAGCTGATAAATGTACCATGTATTATGTAGTCGAACGTTGGCTTGGCGGAACCCTGACTAATTTTTCTACAATCAGAAAAAGTATTAAACGCCTCCAGCTGTTAGAAAAAGAATCGAGTCCTTTATATGAGAATGCTACTAAGAAGGAAATACTTTCGCTTGAACGTGAAATGATTAGACTGCAGGACCTTCATCGAGGAATCAAAGATATGAAAGGTCTTCCTGATGCCATTTTTGTAATTGATGCAAATCAAGAATCTATTGCTGTAAAAGAAGCGAGACTCTTAAACATACCTGTTATAGCCGTAGTGGATACAAATACAGATCCTGATCTGGTTGACTATCCAATACCTGCAAACGATGATTCCATAAGAACTGTGAAATTGATTGTTAGTGAGATAGCTAAAGCAATTTGTGAATCTAAATCAGTTGCTTATCCGGATGGTGAAGTATCTGTCGAGGAATCAGCAGCTGATGCAGAAGGTTCTTCAAATGGGGCTAGCATTGATGAAGAGAGTAAAGCTGGTAATACTCCTAAAGAACAGACTGAAGAATTAGCAGCTGAATCTACAGAGGAAGATTAAATAATGATTGTTGATGCAAAAGAAGTGAAGATTCTTCGTGAGAAGACTGGAGCGGGGATTATGGATTGCAAAGAAGCTTTAACTTTAGCTGAAGGTGACATGGATAGTGCAGTTGAAGTCCTTAGGAAGAAAGGTATCGCTAAAGCTGAGAAGAAGGTAGGCAGAAAAGCTGACCAAGGAGCAGTGGTAGCTTACATCCATCCCGGAAGTCGAGTGGGAGTACTTGTGGAAATTAACTGTGAGACCGATTTTGTAGCAAAGACTGACGGTTTCAACCGTTTAGCTAAGGATATTGCCATGCAAGTTGCAGCTGCTAATCCACTTACCGTAAGCAGGAAACATGTGGATGAGATTGTGATAGAAAGAGAGCGCAATATTTATTTGGAACAGGCAAAATCGATGGGAAAGCCCGAAAACGTGATGAATAGAATTGTGGAGGGTAGGCTCGAAAAATTCTATCAGGAAAAATGTCTGCTTGAGCAGCCGTTTATTAAGGACAACGATAAGACAGTTCAAGATATACTAACAGAAACTATTACATCTTTAGGTGAAAATATCTCCATCGCCCGCTTTGCCCGCTATGAAGTTGGTGAAGGTTTTGCTGCTAACGGCGAAGGTTAACAATCTTACAATAACATAATGACGAAACCAATTTACGGAAGGATTCTGCTGAAGCTCAGCGGAGAAATCCTTGCCGGCGATAGAGGTTTCGGTGTCGATCCCACGAAAGCCAATCTCCTGGCTCAGGAGATTAAATCTGTTGCAGATCTTAGTGTGGAAGTTGGTGTTGTTATTGGTGCCGGGAATATTATTAGAGGAGAGATGGCAGCAGAGAGTGGGATGGATCGCGTACCAGCTGATTATCTCGGCATGCTGGCAACCATTATTAATGCCATCACACTTCAGGATGCGTTGGAAAAAGCTGGATGCGAAACGAGAACCCTCTCCGCCATTACTATATCTCAATTAGCAGAACCCTACATCAGGAGACGTGCGCTGCGCCACCTGGAAAAAGGAAGAATAGTCATTGTTGCAGGAGGGACAGGAAATCCCTATTTTTCAACCGATACTGCTGCCGCTTTAAGAGCTATTGAAATGGGCGCAGATGTGGTTTTGAAAGGAACCAAGGTTGACGGTGTATATGATAAAGACCCTGAAAAAAATGAAGGTGCTGAAAAATATGACACTCTCTCATTTCAAAAGGTTATCGAGGACGGACTTCGGGTAATGGATCTGACAGCAGTTACTCTTTGCAAAGAGAATGATCTTCCAATAATTGTCTTTGGGATTAATGAAGCTGGTTCATTGAACCGTATTACCAAAGGAGAGAAGATCGGCACACTGATAAAGGATTGATTATGGATCTGAAAGAATATTTCATTGATGCTAAGAGCCGGATGGATTCAGCAGTCGAACACTGCAGGATTGAGTTAGCTCAAATCCGTACAGGACGAGCGACTCCAACACTATTAGACAGTGTGAAAGTTGAATACTATGGTTCTCCCGCTCCTCTCAAAACTGTGGCAAACGTTGTAGCTCAGGACCCAACTCTTTTGGTCGTACAGCCGTTCGACAAGACTGTGTTATTTGATATCGAAAAGGCGATTCAAACTGCAGACCTTGGACTTAATCCCTCCAATGACGGCAATGTCATCCGTGTACCCATACCGCCTCTAACTGAAGAACGACGCCACGAAATGGTCAAGTTGGTTCATCAGTTAGTGGAAGAAGGAAGAATCTCTATTCGAAACGTACGGAAAGATGTTAATAATCATTTGCGTGAGCAGGAACTGGATCATAATATTTCTGAAAACGAGGCAGAATATGCTCACAATGAAATTCAAAAAATCACTGATAAACACGTCGATAAGTTGAATGAATTATCTGAGATGAAAGAGAAGGAAGTACTTGGCCAGTAGGTAAAGTGTGTACAGACCATAAATTTAGAATCCCGGATGTCGGGATTTTTATTAACTCATGTTTCGCAGATGTTTCGACGTAGAAAAAATCGTAAAAATCTTACGTGT
>CAZHRR010000188.1:0-3956 GCA_964534955.1 uncultured bacterium | reverse complement strand
TCTTCGCAATAATGCATATTAAATCAATCACTTAGGGTATGCGAAACATGAGTTATTTATTGGTATGTTCTACAGCTTAATCCCTTCCGTTTAATCACCCCTATGTGCACAGCATCTTGTGACCCAAAGGGTCTCCTATGGAGGAAATTGAGGTGTTGTCTCAACCCTTAATAGTTTAATGGTGTTCTATCTTTTCTGGAAAAAGCTTCTGCCACTTGTAATTCCGTCTGTTAAGAATAATATCATGAGTTAGAAGAATCAGTCAGCTATTTTCGGGGGAAGTCCTAAGCTTAAACACGATTGCGAATTTGTTGAATCGAGTCTAACTTTCCCGCCGTGAAATGGTTACTGTCAGGATTGATTGATCTTCTCTATCCACCCATCTGTATCAGTTGCAGCGAACGTATGGAAGGGGAAGAGGTAATCTGTAGGAGTTGTCTCAGTAAATTGGATCCTGCGAATATGGGTAACTGGGTAAGGGATGTAACCAATCATGAACATCTCGATTGTGCTTATTCCGGATGGTATTTTGATGAAACTTTTCAGCAGATGATCCACGAAATGAAGTACCAGGAGAGTCGAATGGTGGCTCAGATTTTTGGTCACAATCTTGGAATTCTCATGAGAGATGAATTGACAGCGTTAGACATAGATGCAGTCATACCAGTCCCTCTCCATTCAGCTCGGCTGAGGGAGAGAGGGTTCAATCAGAGTACATTGCTGGGACGTGCCCTTGCTGAAGAATTAAAAAATGTTTGCAGAGAAGATATTTTAATACGGAAGCGCAATACTGTTTCGCAGACTAAACTGGGATCTGAGGAGAGAAAGGAAAATATGAAGAATGCCTTTTCCGTAAAGGATCTTGGAAATTTTACCCGATTTTTGCTAATTGATGATATCCTGACTACAGGCTCCACGCTTTCTGCCTGCGCTGAAGCGCTGAAATCCGCAGGCGCTGAATTCGTCGGTGCGGTGACTGCCGGAACGCCGCTTCCGTCAATAACTACTGAAAAGGAGACTCTTAGTGCGGAAGCTTGAAGATTTGAACTTGAGGGGTACTCGGGTGCTTTTACGGCTCGATCTTAATGTACCCCTGCATGATGGCCGAGTGGCGGATGACTTCCGGATTCGTGCTGCCTTGCCGACTATCAAACATTGTTTTTCACAGGGAGCTTCTGTGGTGATTATGTCACACCTTGGGCGGCCGGGAGGAGAATATCGCGAGGAGCTCAGTCTGATTCCCGTGGGAGAAACTCTTGCAGATTTCATTGAAAGCCCTCTGAAATTCAGCGACGACTGCATCTCCAATGATGCCATTACCGTTTCACATGAGCTGCACGCAGGGGAGGTACATCTGCTGGAAAATCTCCGGTTCCACAAAGGAGAAACAGCGAACGATAGTCATTTTTCAAAGAAGTTGGCTTTCCATGGTGAAGTTTATATTAACGATGCTTTTGGTACTGCTCACCGGGCTCACGCTTCAAATGTGGGCGTTGCTGGGAGGTTTTCAGTAAAAGCCATGGGTTCTCTCATGGAGAAAGAGGTGGACTATCTTCATCACACTCTCCAGGAGCCCATGCGACCATTGACTTTTGTTTTGGGAGGTGCCAAGATAAGCGGCAAGCTTGAACTGATTGGTCGTTTTCTTAATTTAGCAGATAACATTCTTATTGGAGGCGGGATGGCTTTTACGTTCCTGAAAGCTAAAGGTCTGGAAATAGGCTCATCACTGCTTCAGGAAGATATGATTGAGAGAGCTAAGAGTTATCTGCGGAAAGCAGATCAAAAAGGTGTGAACCTTGTGCTGCCCTCAGATTGTGCAGTGAGCGATAACGACAATAGAAAGAATATTGACATTGGTCAAATGGGTGGGAAAGATAAGGGTCTGGACATCGGCTCAATAACCATCAAGCATTTCCGCGAGATAATTGGTCAGTCGAAAACCGTAGTGTGGAATGGTCCTATGGGTGTTTTCGAGGAAGAGGAATTTGCATTAGGTACCCAGGAGATATGCAGAGAAGTCGGCAGTGTTGTCGGGAGAGGCGGTATTTCCATCATCGGCGGGGGAGACAGTGCCGCAGCTGTCAGAGCTGCCGGTATGGAGAGAGGCATGTCTCACATTTCAACGGGTGGAGGTGCTTCACTTGTATTATTGGCTGGGAAAGAACTTCCGGCGTTTCAGGCATTGGAGGAGTGAAAAATATGAGAAAACCAGTTTCAGCAGCGAATTGGAAGATGCACAAGACAATAGATGAGGCGTTAACATTTGTTGATGAACTGAAAAGTAAGATTTTGGACGTGCCTGAGGTAGATGTTATATTATGTGCTACCTCTACTGCGCTTTTTCACATAGCGAAACATGTCAATGATGCAGGGATTCAGTTAGGAGGCCAGAATTGTCACTGGGAGAGTGAAGGCGCTTTTACCGGCGAAATTTCACCGGAGATGATTCTGGACTGTGGTGCCCAATGGGTGATTGTAGGGCATTCCGAACGGCGGCATCTTTTCGGAGAAACCGATAATGATGTAGCTAAAAAATTCTCTGCCGCAATCTCAGCTGGACTCAGGCCAATCCTATGTATAGGTGAGACATTGGATGAAAGGCAAGCGGGCACGACTTCTGAAGTGGTGAAGAGACAGCTGGATGCCGTAGTTTCACTTGCTGATGCTGATGCGTTCGGTCGGGCAGTCATCGCTTATGAGCCTGTTTGGGCAATTGGTACGGGGCTTACTGCCGAAGCAGCCCAAGTTGAAGAGGCACACAGCGTTGTCAGGAATTTCATGGCGGATGTAGAGGGTAATCTGGCTGATGAGATTCGAATTCTTTACGGTGGTAGTGTTAAGCCGCATAACGCGGCTGATCTCATTGAAATTGAGGGAGTAGATGGATTTCTGATAGGAGGTGCGAGCCTCTCGGTAGACAGTTTTTTGACGATAACACAGATAGTCTCCAATCACAATAAATAAATAAGGAATATTAGATGTACACATTTTTCATATTTCTGCATGTTTTAGTGAGCGTTCTGCTCATAGTGGTTATTCTTATGCAATCGAGCAAAGGTGGAGGACTGGCCGGAACGTTTGGTGGTGCAGCTTCAACGGCTGTTTTCGGCGGGCGTGGTGCCGGAAGCTTCCTGAGCAAAGTTACGGTAAGCCTTGCCATAGCATTTATGGTACTTGCCATCATTATCGGACTCTGGGGATCTCCTCAGAAAAGCGGCTCAGTCGTCCAGGAGAAAGCTCAGCAAGGTGGTCAATGGACTCCTGTAACCGAGACGACAGGAGAAGAACTACCTGTAGAGGAGTCCTCAGGAGAGTAAATTGCGAACCTGCCGAAGTGGTGGAACTGGTAGACACGCTGTCTTGAGGGGGCAGTGGACGTTAGTCCGTGCGGGTTCGAGTCCCGCCTTCGGCACATCAAAAAGGGGAGAGCTATGACTAAAAGAATCGCTACTTACATCACAATCTTACTCGCAACCTTAACAGTTTCAGTTTATTCGCAAGATATTGATAAGCTTCAGGAAGAAGCTTATGCATTATTTGAAGAAGGAGAAATCGATTCTGCCGAGGCTAAACTCAAGATTGTGGTGGATGCCGATGAAACTTATCACGAATCCCACTATCTATTGAGTCAGATTTATCTGTCTCGCTACGATCTTGAAAACTCACGGAAGCATCTTACAAAGGCAATTGAGGCTGACAAGACAAATCAGTCTTATCGTATGGAGTTCGAGCATGTTAACAAAATTGCTTCAGCTTTTGCGATGGCAAAAAGAACATTTGACAATGGTGATAACTATGGCGCAATTGATGAATTCAGAAAGCTGTCTGATGAGTACACAGATTTTGCTCCCAAAGCGCTTTACTTTATGGGTGTTGCTGCCAGCCGGGAAGAGGAAATCTCAGAAGCTGCTGGATATCTACAAAAGGCACTGGAGTTGGATCCCAGTTATCAG
>CAZHRR010000187.1:0-4076 GCA_964534955.1 uncultured bacterium | reverse complement strand
GATCTCTTTGAGAATCTCCGTGGAAGCAAAACCATCGTTTATGCCACACAATCCGTGGAGGAAGCGGAACGTGTCCATGACAGGATCTCCATTCTCCATCACGGAAAGATTGTCCTTGACGGCAGCTTGGACCGTCTTCTGGAGACGACTGGAGAACTGCACCATTTCCAGATCCACTTCAGGGAACTTACAGATGACATGATGAAGACCCTTTCCAGTATAACCACCGTTGTTCGTCCGGAGAAAATCGGTGAGACGTTCGATTTCTATGGTCGTGACCGGCAAGTACTTTTTGATGTGATGAAGCTGGCTATTCAGTCCTCGCTGGTGGATTACAAGTCGGAAAAGGTTGGGCTGGAGACATTGCTGATTTCCGCTACGGAAGGGATGGACGGGTGATGCTGATACAAGCATTTCTAAAACGTCGCTTCTGGCATATTCGTCATCACTGGACTGGTCATTTAGCTTCGCTGCTGCTGATTCCTTTGGCACTCTATTTTACACTGGAGTTGAGTATTGGTGAGTGGCTTCAAGTAGTTGAAACGAAAGGGATATCAGGTGATTGGTTGTTCCCCGGTATTCTTTTTATAATAGCACTTTTAGCAGGGATGCTATCTCTCTGGGGAGACCTCCAGCGCAGCATCTTATCTGGATTTTTCGACAGCATTGCAGCATCAGCTAATGGAGGTTCATCAATTGTAGCTTCTCTGATTGTTTCCAGCATTCTCGAAATACTTTTCAGAACCATAGTAGCTGCAGTCATTTTGATTATCATGACTGGCAATACTCCCGCTGTTCTGCCTTTCGTGGGCACGGTTCTAATGGCGGTTTTGGCAGGTCTATTTGGCTCCAGTCTGGTCTGCCTCTGGTTTTTAGCGGGGAATCAAAGGAGTAACCACTTCTTCGGTATTTTTTCTGTATTTCTGTTCTTGATCTTTTCTTCAGGTTGGCTGATTCCTCTACAGCTCTATCCCGAAACGCTGGCGAATGTACTCGCGTGGCTTCCGACAGCTCAACTGATGTCAGCCGGCAGAAGTTTATTTATTGATGGCGGACTTACTGGTTGGGTTTGGATATTGGCAGTTGTTGAAACTGGACTGTTGGTGATATTATCCGGCATTCTCTTTAGACGGGTTTATTCTCAATGAAAGCGTATCTTTCCGGAGCTATAGAGAAGGCTCCCGACGAAGGGAAGCAGTGGCGGGATGAAATCACGAAATGGCTGGCAGATACATTACATCACGAGGTATTCAACCCGCTGGAAGTTGAAAAAACTCTCATCAGCAAGGAAGAACAGGATAATTTTCGATCATGGAGGGATACGGATTATCAACGATTTATAAGTGTCGTGCGTCGGTTCATTGAACGGGATTTAGATGAGATACGTTCCCATGTTGACTATGTGATTTGCTTTTGGGATGATGCAGTTCGGGACGGTGGGGGAACACACGGAGAAGTGACTGTTGCCTATCTCAACAGTATTCCGGTTTATCTGGTATTGGGGATGTCTTTCTCCCAAGTGAGTTCATGGGTTCTGGGGTGCAGTGAGAAAGTTTTTAATAGTTTTGAAGAGTTGAAGGTGTTTCTGGAAGAGTCTTATGGCTGAAGGTGTAACTGTTGCCATAGATGGAGGCGCAACTTCTACTGACCTGCTGATGCTTGAAAGGTCATCTTATGAGGGTGTCGTTGTATCAGGTGGAGGGACAAATCCAAATGCATCTGGTATGGAGTGCCTGGATGAATTAGACCGGTTGATAGATAAGGCATCGGATGGACTAGAAATATCTCAGGGAAGAGTGGATGAGGTTATCGCAGGGATGGCAGGCCGCGGCAACCCTAAGAACCGAAAGGCATTCCAGGAAAAACTGGAGGCTCTTTTTCCTGAGGCACGTATCCAACAGATAAACGATTCAGAATTAGCTCACAGGGGAATCTGGGGCTCAGGTGCTGGATTTACAATTCTGGCCGGAACTGGTTCGGTTGGGATTGGTACGAAAAAAGACAGTCAAGTATATTTCACCGGCGGTTTGGGTCACATGGTAGGTGATGAGGGGAGCGGATACTGGTTGGTGAAAACCACATTGACTGAATTAATAACAAATGAAAGATCCACTGATACAGATCTGGAACAGCTTCAGGATTCACTGATTATGCGATTTGACTCTAATAATTTTGAGGACCTACTGGAAAAACTTTCTAACGAAATGAATGCTCCGCCACTAATTGCTTTTGGTGCGCCTGTAATCTTGGATGCAGCTGAAAATGGTAACTTCTTTGCAGATCATATTGTAAGCAGGGGAGCCGAACATCTAACAGGACTCATCGTTGAACTCCACGAGAAAATGGGTGAGCAAAAGGGTGACCTGACTTTGGGTTGTACCGGTTCGGTAATTAAGAAATCGGCGTATTACCGGAAGAGTATGGAATCTTCTCTTCTGTACGAATTTGACTCTGTGGATTGGAGAGAATCTTCTTACCTGCCCGTATACGGTGGTCTTATCCTCTCCTCTAATAGGTTCACGCCGGATGATTTCGCACGTCTTGAGGTGAAGTTTGTATAACCCTACAGCAGAAATTCATTTAGGTTGCCTTGTTCGTAATCTGCGAAAAATTCAGGATCTAGTAGGCGATGCACTCATTATGCCCGTAGTAAAAGCAAATGCCTACGGACATGGTGCAGTCGGTATCGCCAGGAAACTGCAGGATGAAGGTATTCGATATTTTGCTGTTTTCACAGTAGGTGAGGCTCTGGAACTAAGACAAAACGGTATCTCAGCACCTATTCTTCTCTTCTGTCGGCTGACACCGGATATGCTGGAACCAGCCGTTGAAAACAACCTGACAGTTAATATTTCCTGGCCGGATGATATAGATTTTATCACAGCTTTCGTTGCTGAAAAGGGAAAAGGACCTAAGGTTCATCTCAAGATTGATACCGGAATGTCCCGACTTGGAGTGGCTTTAGATGATGCTTCTGACATACTTGAGCGTTTGGCCAATACACCTGAGATAGACCTTGAAGGAATCTACTCCCATCTTGCCACGGCTGATGAAGGCGATTTGACTTATGCACAACTGCAGACATCACGGTTCAATGAGGTTGTTGATTTGGCTAAAAAAATGAATTTGAATGTGAAGTATTTCCACATTGCCAACAGTGGAGCTGTGCTTAATCTTTCAGAATCTATTTTTAATCTGGTTCGTGTGGGAATGCTGCTCTATGGCGCTTATCCATCTGATGAAACGACAGAATCCATTGATGTGGAGCCAGTCATGAATTTCAAGGGTCCTATAGTGATGGTGAGGAAAATAGCGGCGGGAACACCAGTAAGTTACGGCTCAGTTTATATACCAGATGAGGATTGCATCATTGGTATAATTCAAGCTGGTTTTGCTGATGGGCTGCCCAGGAATTGGTTTGAGAACGGTTATGTGGGGTATAATGGAAAGGAATACCCTATTGCTGGACGAATATGCATGGATCAGGTGATGGTCAACTTTGGAAATATTATTCCTCAGGAGGGTGAAGAAGTGCTCTTCTTCGGTGATGATGGTGAAAATCAGATTAGAATTGAGGATGTGGCTCGTGAAGTGAATCTGAATCCTTATGTATTAATGACAGGAATCAGAGGAAGGACGAGACGAGTGCTTATTAATTGACTATTTTCGATTGACGATTGTCGATTGTGAAAAACACCCTGTGGGAGAATCAAAAAACAACAAATAAAGAAAAAATGAACGAAGATGAGTTAAAACAGAGAACTAAGGAATTTGAACATCGTTGTGTTAAACTTGCCCTTTCCCTTCCAGAGAGCATTTTAGGTAATCATATTAAAGGACAACTTATTCGTTGTTCTACTTCTGTAGCATCAAATTATCGAGCTACAAATGTTGCACAATCCAAAGCGAGTTTTATTGCGAAGCTTGGAATTGTAGTAGAGGAATCAGACGAATCATGTTTCTGGTTAGAATTCATTATTGATGAAAAACTGATGGATCGTAAACGAGTAGAGAAACTTTTTAACCTGATCTATTCACCAGCTTTGGATTTTGAATAATTTCAGTATAAAAGTTGT
>CAZHRR010000186.1:0-4123 GCA_964534955.1 uncultured bacterium | reverse complement strand
CGGGAGCACTTCTTTTTCTTCCGGCGGTGTAAACATTAGTTTCTCTACAGGTCTACCTTTGAGAAAGTGTTCTTCGACAAGATGGGGTATATCATCCACCGTAAGCCAACCGTAGAATATATTATCGGGTATAACGACCATTAGTGGGCCCTGACCGCAGAAACCATTACAACCAGTTTGTACTACAGAAACTTCCTCTTCAAGTCCGCGAGCAGCTATCTCCTTTTCTAGTCCTTCTATAATTTGGAATGCCCCACCAGCAACACAACCCGTCCCTGCGCACGCCATTAATTCTATACGCTTTTTTTCAGCCATTATCCTGCTCTTTCAGAACCAATACCTAGTACATATTCTTCAACTATGTTTCCCTCAATTATATGCTCATTAAATATTTTTTGAGTCTTATCCAGGGTAAGCTTCCCGTACTTTACAGGAGCGGAATCCCCCATTTCTACTGTAACCATTGGTTCTTCAGAACACAACCCGGCACAACCGGAAGAAGTGAGCATTATATCAGTAATATCCTTACTACTAAGTTCATCTAAGAAAGTACTCATTATTTCTCTGGCTCCCGCAGCAATACCGCAGGTACCCATATGAACGGTCACCTTTCCCCTGAATTTCCCTTCTCTTAAATAAATACCCTTTTTTGTAGATTTTCTTTTTTCCCTTAATTCTTCTATTGTTAACCTGGGCATCCTATTGCTCCTTATTCTGATACTTTGCTATTATCCCAGAAATGTCCTTTGATTGAAGTTTCCCATAGACATCATCCCCTATAATGGATACAGGCGCAAGTCCACAGCAACCAATACATCTAACTGACTTCAATGTGAAAAGCATATCTTCTGTAGTTTCGCCTACGCCGATTCCTAATATTTCACTGAACTTCTCGAGTAATATCTCTGCTCCACGGACATAACAAGCAGTTCCCATGCAAACATTTAATACGTATTTGCCTATAGGTTTTAAACTGAATGCGCTGTAAAATGTGGCAATCCGGTTGATATGTGTTAGTGGATAACCGGTTTCCTGAGATATGTATTTCAATATGTTTTCGGGGAAATAATTATAGGCTTCATTCACCTCTTGAAGAATCGGCATTAAGGGGCCTTTTCTGTCTTTGTGTTTTTCTAAAATTCTTGGTATGGCTTCTTCGAATTGAGGTTCAAGGACGATATCTTCTCTTTCCTGCAGTTGAATCGTATTCCTGGTAGGACAATTCGAAACACAATCACCGCAACCGGTACACTTTTCTTCGTCCACGTAGCGTGGTTGTTTCTTTATTTTTACTGAGAAGTTTCCGGGCTCTCCAGTAATACTTTCCACTTCACTCAGAGTGATCTTCTCTATATCCTTATGCCTGCCTATCTCAACTAACCTTGGTGCCATCGTGCACATAGCGCAATCGTTGGTTGGAAACGTCTTATCGAGCTGAGACATGACACCTCCAATGGAAGGTTTGTTGTCTACCAGATAGACTTTGATACCAGATTCTGCCAGATCGAGGGCAGCCTGCATGCCGCCGATTCCTCCTCCGACTACCAGTGCAGATCCGATTTTTCCGTTCGATGTCACGCTATTCGACATAATCCTCAACTTTCTCTTTAGTCTGCTGCTGTTGTAATGCTTGATCCTTAATTGCTTGGAAGTAAATCGCCAGAGGCCGGTAAGCCATATGGGCCAACTTACCGAACGGAATCTCAATAATTAATAACGGCACGACGATTGCCAGGTGAACCGCGTAGAGATAGTGAGTGGCCATAGCGAATTCCAGATACCTGCAGATATGAACAGCCAGTCCACTTAACGCGGTAAGCAATAGCAATATGGGAAGAGTCCAGTCACTCACCTCAGAGAACTTCTGGGCTTGTCCCTTCATCCTGATGCGACTTATCAGGATATCCAATGTTACGTAGATTAAGATAGCAGCCGCCAGGTAACCCAACCATCTTTGAGGGTGGTAAATCGGGTAGATATTGTCTGTTTGGAACCACGCTAAAAAGAAGAACTTGATAAAAAACATTAGTACGCAAGCTCCTACGAGTAGTACGTGTTTTATCCAGCGATTTTTATCAGTACAATCCCTTAATCGTTTCTGAGTTAAACCATCTGTCAATATAGTCTTAGCTTCAGTGAGGTATAACCGAAAGGGAATCTTAAGGTTATTCCCCCGGTGCATAGTGAACCAGTACATACGAAAAGCGTTGGTCAACAGAATGACTATGGGAAACAGAAAGACTACAGTGATAAAAGTCTCAGCCCACCCTGATCCAGACTCAAACATATGTCCCATGAAGAAGTCTTCCGGAGTTTCATCCCAATAAGCATCCCAGATTTCATTGACGGAATCCTCAGAAAACAGCTGGCCATATTCCAGCCCAGCAATACTCAAATGATAGTATCCTAAAAGTAAAAAGACGAAAAGTCCTATCACAAAAAGTGAACCTATTTCCCATATCTTCGACTTGTAGATTCTCGAAGAAATCCCGGTCCAGTCATACTGTGCTGTAAGAAAGCGCCTGAATGTCATCATTGCTTCCCCTGGTTCTGTCTGTCTTGGACAAGTAGAAGAACAATCACCACAATAGTAGCATAACCAAGGTTCCAGGCTATTTTTCAGAGGAATTCTCAAACCCATTAAGGCATATTGGATCATGCGGCGCGGGAATGTGGCGGAACCTTCTGAAAGTTCACAACTGACAGTACAACTGCCACATTGCAGACAGGCGTTAGTATTGAACTTACCGTAATGACGGATTTCAGACATCAAAGTAGGATCGCACTTGACTTTTTCGGTGATGGCTGAAGTCATTACTATATTCTCACTCTCGAGCTTTGACCTTAGCCCAGTCTATTCCCTTATCTAACACTTTCTGATAATTCTGATTATAAATCATTACCACACACTCCCAAGTCAGTTATATTCCAATCTAGCTTAAAGACCAGACTCTTATTTAAAGTATTAATAATTGAGATGCAGCTAGTATTGTAGGAGAAGATCTCTATATTTGAAGATTTGGAAAGAATACATAGAGACGCAGGTAATTCGGGTCCCTTTGTAAACCGTGACACCATACTAACCTGTCCTCTTTTATTAGAAGATTAGAAAACTGATGCTAAGTCTGTATATCGATCTCAATATAAATTTAGGGAATCTGACTATATTAATCAAGACTTCTTGGTCATAATATCAATGGATAATTTTCGATCCAACAACTTCCCTTGTGGTTCGGATAAGTTTTATCGTTTGTTCCTTCAATCGTATTCAACTACTTCCTCTCCACCGAAACTTCTCATTACTTCGATGTGGTTTTTAAACACTTCACAGGCCTCTTTTACGTGATCCTCGTACAGCAAGATATCTGCAATATCTTTGCACTTGAAAGTTTGACCTTCAACTAAGTTGTTTATCCTAAGTTCGAGTGGTACGACCTTTTTTGTGAAAGGAATCTTTACTTCTTTCACTAAAAGCGCTTCCTTGTCCGCTTTGTACTTTCTCACCAGTTCGGTTTCTTCCTTACTTAACTCTACCCTTGCCAGTAGTTTAAACTTCACACTTCCGACTATTCCCTTTGCTTGATCTCTAGTAATGAACAATTTCATAATGACCCTCCTTCCTAGCTATTGGTACAACCAAATCCTTGTGATTGTGTTTCTCCATACCACAAGCATTCCAAACAGATTGACTTTCCGTACACATCACCCCGCACATAGACTCTCCCTTTTCCTGTCGACATTAAGATGAGCATCAGCGTTGGAATCAGTGTTATTAGTATGTGTTTTTCCTCTCAGACAGCCAGACCTACCATGAACGGTAGCTCACCTGAAGGGGATTTCCGCTCAGATTACGCGGTCAAACAAAGCGGTGTTGTTCACTCATCAATTTTCTCCTTGCCTAGTGCTTGTCGGCTCCACCGAAGTATTTCTTTTCAAAATGGTCTGCATATCTTGAAACTTCATCAAAGGCTTTAAGCATTTCCATATATTCCAACTCTTCAAGTGGATATTTATAGAGCTGTACTAGATTTTCATTTAAGACACAAATCCTCGAGTAAAAACCGTCTATATTTTCCTTGAGAAAATTTATCAGGGATTCAGAATCACTTGGACATTTTCCAAT
>CAZHRR010000185.1:0-4162 GCA_964534955.1 uncultured bacterium | reverse complement strand
TTTCCCCTCCCCGCCTGACCGTCGGGCAGGCTTCTCAAGGAGGGGTGCAGGGGTGGTCAGGACTTTTTATTCCTATCTGCTGAACAAAAACGAAAAATGAAAGGTGAGATAGGAGACCTCTATCGGACAATGGTAGTTCAAGACAATTGATGATGTTTTTTAAAAATAAGGATCTTTACGGAAACAACAAATCATGGGAAACAAAGGTACTATAGCCTGTCCATTTATTGGCTGTAACTGAGGGATTACTACTTTGCTCAAATAATGAATATACTAAAAAAAGTCCTCATCATACTGCTGCTGTCAGTTTGCACGCTTCCAGCCCAGTTCAAGTATTCTGCCGGGATCGGGTCAGGAATTTTTATTCCCGATTTCACTGAGTTTAATACTGTGATTTCTGATTCAGGACTATCAGCAATCTCTGGTTTTTGGATGCCCCTGGCATATGACTTTTCCATAAAAATATACCCTTCGCTGCGGGTCGGTTACTTCAGATACTCCAGCGCTCTGACAGCCAAGATAATCAACGGATCGTCAGATAATTTCTCTCTGGATATTTCCATGAACGGTATTTCAGTTCAGACATTTTTTTCTTTCTATAAGCGATTCGAAGCACTCTTTGGATTGGCGCCTCTCCTCGGCTCAGCTGAATTCACTCAGGATGAATTGACTGCCACTACTTCGCCATTCCAGATTTCTACTACCACTAAGGCTGGGATGAAGCACTCCTTTTTCGCTTATTATTCATGGATCAGCGTCCGGTACCATCTGAATCACTGGCTGGCATTAGAGGCAGCAATGGGCTATCTTGATGCTGAGATTAAGGGCGATTCATGGAAAAATGGCGATCAGGAAATCGGTATCAACGCTGGTATGAAACTCTCTAGTCCCACCGGACGGTTCGGTGTGGTATTCGGGTGGTAGCTGTGCGTAATATATTAACTTTCGTCCTGCTGACGTTCGTTTCTATCCAAGCGCAGACCGAAGAAGAAACTTCAGTAATATCAGATCCAACTCCCTGCGAGCATCCAATCATCCAAAAGGCGCTGGTGGACGGGCTGAATTCACTTACACTCAAAGAAATCCCTGAGTACTGGTTCAGGACATGGCTCTGTAAGCGGCATGCAAAAAAAGCTGGTATCGCCGTTGACTTTTCGTCAGCCCGAGAGCAAAAGAGAGAAGAACTCCAGCAGCCTATAGAAGAGATATCTGGTCCTGGTGCGTTCTGCGCCACGTGTGTGACAGTTGTCCTGGTCTTTTCGTATTATAGCTATTTTACCGGGCCGAAGGAGTAAATGTGATACAGAACAAACTTACACGTCTTCACACCCGTCATTATTGGAATTAACCTTGGGCTTTTCTTAACTTCTACCAGTAAACTATCAAATGAAGAAAAAATCACTTAAAATAATTGGACTGTTGTTTCTCGGACTCGCTATTAACTGTGAATCCATCACAGATATCTACCCGCCAGAACTGGAACTGCTGAATCCGACGGATGATGTACTATCTACCGACTCGATTACATTTCTGGTAGACGCTACAGATAACATCGGCGTTGACAGAGTAACGTTTAGCCTGAGGGATGGTTACACTGGCTGGGGTCTGGATACAACGCTGAAAGCTGAACCGTACGAAATTTCTGTGACAAGTATTCAATCTCGTGTGGAAATAGAGTTAGAGATTACCGGTTTTGATGCTGCAGGAAACTTCGACAAACTGAACAGAACATTTGAAATTACCACTGCGCGGATTGTGAAGAAGGAGAGTTGCTGGATTGCAACAGCAACTGCGGTCCGCAAAGCTGGCTTGGAGATGGCTATTGCGATGACGAAACTTATCCATATGAGGGTAGTTATATCGATTTAAACTGTGAAGAACACAGCTGGGATGATGGTGATTGCAGCGGAGGAGGTTCAGAATGCGACCCGGAAACCGCTTCAACCGGAACGGGATCGGTGACCTCTCCTGCAGGTGGTGCAGCAGTAAACCCTGGCTCAAATGTTACAATCAACTGGTCGTTCACTGGGCCGGAACAGGTCCATATCTATCTTTATGAGGAAAATATATTTTTTGCTAACATTCAGAGCTGGACCATCAATGACGGTGATTATACTTGGTACGTATCCAGTTCTCTAAACTCAGGACGTTGCTACCACATTGTAATAATGAATCCCTACGACAACACAGACTATGTAGTAGGAACATACTTCAATATCCCATGACAATTACTGAACCGGGAAAAACCTCATGAAACAGTCAAGATACTTTTTGACCATATTGCTAATATTCCTGGCAATACCGCTATTTGCTCAGGAAATGATCACTATTAAGGAAGATTCTCCTTTATACTCGGAGCCAAATCGAGATTCACGTGTGATTGCCTATGGCATTGCTGGTGATAAGGCTGAAGTAATCAGGTTTGAAAGCGGTTTTTACCGTATTCGATATGAGTCCTTCGGCTTTACGTACGAGGGCTATCTCCACCAGTCAGCAGTGAGAGGAATAAAGAGAGTACAAATTTCCGACTCTGCTCCAGACAAAAGCCGGGAACTTACATCTGTTCCTCAGTCCCAGACTAAAGCTGCCACGGTTTCCATTACAGATAAACCAGCAAATCCGGTTACCCTTATCTGGCCAGATCCTTCGGTGTTATATAGTAAGAGGTTTTACTTCAGTGACATTTTATGGTTTGCTGGTACAGCCGGTACACTCTACGGCAGCTACGAGCTCTACCGTAATGGCTGGGTTGTCCTGGGTCGCGATCTTGCCGCAGGCTCTATTCTTACATACTTTCTTCGTAACAAGTGGGTAAAGAGCAAGCGGTCGTGGGGTCCTCTGGAATCACTTGAAGTTGAAGCGCTGGCTTATAATGTCACGGGTAGACCTATGTGGACCTTCGCACCAGGAGATCAAGGCAGAGTGGTATTAACTATTACCAATCGCGGAGAAAAGCGGGTAAAGGGAATTAGACCGAAGATAAAACTCTCCTCAGGTGTACTGAAGAAGCAGTTCGGTAGGCTGAAGGTAAGAAGAGGAGAATCTGAAGGTCGGCGGCGCTACCTCATTGGCGGCTTTACTCTTGATCCCGGAGAAACCATGAGCATATCTGCCACATTTTGGATCCCTGACACTTACCCGGTTACAACAATTGATGTAAAAGGCTCTCTCTCACGCTCCATCTACGGGACATCAATGATGGCGGTCGAATACGGCGGGGAGCAGCCCGTTCTGGCAGCAGCCGAACCGGAACCAGTTGTGGCTTTGGTGGACGTGGACAGAAATATCCCCAAAATGGAAGCCAACCCCAACGCTTATGCAGTTGTTTTCGGAATTGAGAAATACAAGTACGTGTCCTCTGTCACGTTTGCCAAACGGGATGCTCACTGGGTCCGTGAATACTTCGAAAGAACGTTGGGTATTCCAAACGAGAATATTTACTACCTGACAGACAGCGATGTGGGCAAAGCAGAATTCGACAAAGTTTTCTCCCTGGGCGGCTGGCTGGACAAACGGGTTCTCGACGGTTTGAGCGATGTGTATGTGTACTACGCTGGGCACGGCGCACCGGACATCAGCAACCGGACGGCTTTCCTGATTCCTTACGATGGCGACCCTAATTATGCCAGTCAGACCGGCTATGAAGTAGATGCTATGACCAGTAATCTGAGTAAATTAGGAGCACGCACAGTGACGGTCTTCCTGGATGCCTGCTTTTCCGGCGTTAATCGCGAGAACGAAATCCTGCTGGCGGGAGCCCGTCCAATCTTTATGGAAGTCAATCCTACTATGGCGGAAAACGTTACTCTCTTCTCAGCAGCAAGCGGCACAGAAATCTCTTCCGCCTGGCCGAAAAAACAGCATGGCCTCTTCACATATTGGATGCTGAAAGGTCTGCAGGGAAAAGCTGATTCCAACAGTGACAAAAGCTTGACTGTGAAGGAATTAGGTGACTACATCCGAGAAAATGTCAGCATCACAGCCGGGAAGTTGGACAGGGAGCAGACACCGGGAGTGCAGACGAGGGATTTTGAGAAAGTTGTGGTGGAGTATTAAAGATGAGCAGAGGATCGTGCGTACCGGGGAATTCAGGATACAGAGGACACAGAGCACCTCAGAGAACCACAGAGGAAATCATGGTAAAAGAAAAGGATAAGGAGTG
>CAZHRR010000184.1:0-4170 GCA_964534955.1 uncultured bacterium | reverse complement strand
TATAAACAACCTTGCTTTTGTTTCTCACTGGGAGAAACAGAGTTTATAGACAGACACTAAATAGACTCCCGATGCAATCCGTTATGCAGTCGTAAACTCTGCGTCGCTAATCAATAGTACCTTTCACCTCTCTACCTCCAGATCACGGTGTTTGTTGTTCATAAATTCATGGCTATGTTCTAAAGATAAACTGATTTGCATACTGTTTAAACCACCTTGTTAAACTCCGAGTTTGTGTTTGCCGTGTTCAGTGCTTTTATAGACATGCAATCCCTACGGGATTTCTTTTCATATTTAAAGACTCCGTTAGGAGTCAAATGTCTATAACATCCGATCATAATAAATCAACAACGCTGTAGGTGTTGAATGTTTTTATTATGGCTAATTCAGTTAGTTTATAGAACATAGCCAACGTAATTAATTCAGTTCTCTTTTCTGCCTAAACTCATACAACCAATCTAATGCGCCTTTAGTACTTTTCCATAAATTCAAAGTGTCATATACACAGGAAACTGCTTCATTCTCATCTCCAATTCCAATATATGCTGGCAATTCATCTGGCATTTTTTTTATTCCAAGCATATAGTCAATCACATGATGATTACTTTGAAATGCTTCTAAAAGTGCCTCTTCGGATTTCTTGGATTTCCCTTCTTTCTTATATGCATAAATAGCCAGATTGTACATCCAAACAGCGCTTCCTTCTTCATCATATTGTTTCAGTAAAGACTTATAATTCTCTTCATTATCCTGTTCGAGCAATAAAGTTGCGAGCAAGTATCGTATACCTTGATTATCATGTGGGTTAAGTTCTAACATTTCTTGATAATGCTTAATGGCTTGATCTTTCTCACCGATGGCTTGCAAACAATCAGCAAAACCGGCTCGAGCTCTCATATAGGGTCTAGTTTCAAATATCCCCCAAAAATGTCCTTTACAATCAATAAACATATCCTTTCCAAGTGATTTTTCACCTGCTTCAACACCTATTTTGTAAAAAGATAATGCCTTATCAATATCAGGTTCTATATCGGCTAAATAAACATATATATCAGGATGGTCAGGATCAAGCTTCATCGCTTTTCCAATGAGTTTTTTTCCATCTGAAACTGGCAAATCATAGGCTTCATAAATTAAATCTTGAGCTTTTTCCTTTTTGCTCTTACCACTTGAGGATATTTCTATTCTTCTATCCATTACGTTATTCATGAAATTTTCCAATTCAGCTTTTGATTTGAATTCATGTTTCCCAATTTCATTAAAGATGTCAACAAACTCTTTTTCAACATTCATTCTGTTCATATCTTTCTTTTTGACCATTTTAATATTCCTTTATTCTTTAACCATCTCTTGAAATTCAGATTCTAAATCTTCTCTCGGGGGCACATAGCTTTTGATAGGGTTTTCTTTCATAAAAGAGAAAAACTACACTGTGATGACATCACAACTATTTCAATATATATATTTCCCATTCTCCCCTACTCCCTAGCTCCCTTTCTCCTCTGCTCCCTTTCTCCTCAGCTCCCCAGCTCCCTTTCTCCTCTACCCCTCTGCTCAGCTTCTCCATCATCACTCTCCTCAAGCAGCGGTTTATCCTCTTCCGTCCCTAGACTGATTTCATTAATCTTGTTCAGCGGTTTCTCAAGCTGCCGAGTCCGGGTTGTTGCCAGATCTTCATAGTGATTTTGTACTGCATTCAGAGATTTCCCCAACGCATCTACCTTGCCGGAAAACTTCTTCCACTGTTCTGCGAATACCTGCACCAGCTTCTGGATCTCCAACGCCTGAGATTCCATATAAAAACTCTGCACTGACTGGCGCACCATTGCCAACACAGCAAACAGGGTAATTGGTGAGCAAAGAAGCACATGATTATCCATGGCGAACTCCACCAGGTTTTCTTCACCCTTTTTCGGTTTGTTAAGGAAAGCGTAGATACCTTCGTTGGGAATAAACATGAGGATGAAGTCCAGTGTCCCTTCCGCGGGATCAATATAATCTCGTTTGGTCAGAGCCTTGATATGCCCTTTCACATCTTTCAGAAACGCCTTCCGCTCAGCAACCTGAACCTGTTCATCTTCAGTTGAAAAGAGGGCTGCATAGTGATCCCATGGAAATTTTACATCCATGTTTACCCGTTTCCCGTGAGGGAGCAGAAACGTAAAATCCGGTTTCCCTTCTTTACTCCCTGACTGAGTCTGGAAATTGATGCCCTCTTTCAGCCCGAGGTAGCTCAGAATATCTTCCACCATCCGCTCTCCCCATTGTCCACGTGCCTGAGAACTGGAGAGAATCTGCCGTAGTTTCAATGTCGTATCAGAAAGCTCGGTGATTCCCTTTTGCGATGACTCCATCTGCCCCTTCAGCTCGGTGGTTTGGGTGGTTAATCCTTCTAATTGGGTCTTTAGTTCTTTCAAGGTAGCATCAATCAGCTTTTTCTTCTCTTCCAGCGTACCAGCTCCTTTATCCATTTGACCTTTGAGCGTTTCGTTGGCGAGCTTCAGAAACTGGTCGGTGCTCTGTTGAAGCGCTTCAGCGGAAAGGGCTGCAAATGCATCTTTCATACTTTCAGTGGAAACAGACGAATCTCGACTCTGCCGGCGGATTATTATGTAAACGAGAGCACCACCCAGAGCGATACCGATAGCAAGAAGAATTATTGATGCAAAATCCATTGTCTCAAAGTAACAATTCCGGAAGGAAAAAATGAGTAGAAAAAGACAATTCTGCTTTTTCAATATATTCTAATCGGTTACATTCACCTTCCGTGCTTCCTAAGCTCCAACTAATTCAGAACGAATGGTTGACCTTTGCGGCCTTTTTCGGGGCGATTCTCATTCTAATTGCCCTTAGCGAGATCCTGCGCTCCCGTCTCCGCTGGTCAACAGAATCAAGTAGGAAACTTATCCATATCCTCGTGGGTGTTTTTCTCCTCATCAGCCTGTTCCTGTTCAAATCCAACACTCAACCTGCCGTCCTTGCTATAATCTTCATCGTTGTCAACGGAGCTGCGCTTAAAATGGATCGCTTCGCTGCCATGCATGCCACACGACGTAAATTTTACGGCACAGTCTATTTCCCTATCGCATTCTTGATTCTGGTGCTTGGATGGTGGAACAATCCTGAAGCGCTTGTAGTAGCTCTCCTGCTGCTAACCTTTGCTGATACAGCCGCAACGGCAGTGGGAGAATCCTTTCATTCGCCAGATCGCTTCATAGTCTGGCAGGATTGGAAGTCTGTACAGGGCTCCATCGCCATGTTCCTGATGTCAATCATCCTGATTGCAGGTGGATTAGCGGCTGTTGCTGAGATCCTTGGAGAACCCATTGCACCCCCCAAGATTCTGATTCCGAAAGTCATTTTCGTGGCACTCCTCGCCACTGCGGCTGAGGCAGCTTCCAGCAGAGGTTCAGATAATCTGTCTGTTCCTCTTATCACCGTGATCGGACTCGACCTCTTCGATTCGCTATCCAGTACAAACGATATTTCATTGCTCTTAGTTTGGATCCTTGCTGCATTGACCATTTCCATTATAGCTGCGTACTTCCAAGCTCTAACGGACGGCGGCGCTTTGGGAGCCTTCGTGATGGGAATCTTTGTATTCGGGATGGGTGGTATCAGATTCCTGGTTCCAATGGCAGCCTTCTTTATTCTTTCCTCCCTTCTTTCACATATCGGAAGGAGGGAAAAGCAGGATAAGAAACACCGCTTTGGAAAAGGGTCGTGCCGGGATATAGTTCAGGTTTATGCTAATGGAGGCATTCCTTTTCTTGCAGCGATCTGGTATTTCTATGCTCCTTCCCCGGAACTTTATATAGTGTACCTGGCATCGCTGGCAGCTGCAACTGCAGACACTTGGGGAACTGAAATCGGATTTTTCTCGCGAAAGCCTCCACGCAGTTTTGCGACATTCAAACAAGTTCCACCTGGAAGTTCAGGAGGTGTCTCCATCATTGGCACGTTCGGTTCTATTCTTGGAGCTGCCACTATCGGAGGTATCAGCTACCTCATTCTCAAAGACATTCAGGTTTTTATTCTAATAACAACCGCCGGTTTCGCCGCCAGTCTGATTGACTCTTTTCTAGGGGCTACTGTACAGGCAAACTTTGAGTGCCTTGAATGTTACACAATTACAGAACTGGATAGACACTGTGATACACGCGCCATGAA
>CAZHRR010000183.1:0-4173 GCA_964534955.1 uncultured bacterium | reverse complement strand
ATAAAGAAAACCATAAAAATATTACGCCAAATTTCAACCGTTTTGGACAGAACTGCCGGCAGGTGGTTAGAGCAGTTAGGATGCCAGGATTAAGTCGCCTGACCTCCCTGAGCAGCCAGCAGAAGCTGGTTTATGAATTGTGTTTCCGGGACAGCTCCCTCGGCAATGCTCTGGTCATTCCCGATAGTTTTGGGGACTCCACGTACGCCATAGCGCTGCGACAGTTGAGGGAATTCCGTAGCCTCCACCATATCTGCTGATACAAGATCACTTTCCATGGCAGCTTGGTGAGCCAGCCGCACCGCGGCCGGGCAGTAAGGTCATGTAGGGGTTACAAAAACTTGCAGGTGCATAGGTTCGGAGAGTGCAGCCAGCAATTCCTTCGATTCGGTTGTGAGACCTGATTCCTGCTTAGAGACCATGAGAATATCATCCATTAGGGTAGCGAATTCGTATCCGGATGGAATGCCGAAGAAGCGAATACCCCTGTCTTTATCACCGACCAGAACCGTGGCTGGAATCTTGTCAATACCGTACTGCTCTGCAACATCCTTATGCTGTTTAAAGTCATAAACATCAACTGAAAGCTTATCTGACAAATCTGCAAGTTCCTCCATGATCTGTCGAGTCTCCCTACAGTACATGCACTCGAACTCCTGAGTGAAGTTGACCAGCTTCACCGTCCGGTCCATTTCCGTTAGGCGGCTGCGGATAGTCTCTTTTTCATTGTCTGGAATCAGTCCCATAGTCTTGTCCTCCTGTTGTGAATTAGCAAATCTGATTTTGTGTTATAGAATTCGCTGGAGACCTACTCTTCCACAAATCCCCACACTACCATCTGGTCAATATCATTTTCATGAATGAGGCAATGAATTCGGTCTCCATTTGGACAGAAACAGCCATCGCAGGTTGCTTCGTAGGGCCACGTGTACTTAATACTATAAATCTGTACACCTTGGTCTTCGTAGTATTCTTCAAAAACTTCAAGCTTTTCCTGTTCAGTCATCTCCCGCCATAATTCATAATCATAGTTGTTCTCTTCCAGCCAAGCATATTCCCATGGATTACCCATACACTGAACTGGTTCGATAAAGAACCAGACACGGTCATCCCTCGGTCCGAAGCGATCTCCACTGCATGATACTTGAAGATAAAATAGTACTGCTAGAGTTACTGCAGTAGAAATTGTTCTTCTCATTTCAACAAAACCATCTTTTTAGTGATTTGTCCGAAAGATCCTGCGGATGAATTATTAATGGTGAGTCGGTAGAAATAGACTCCGCTTACTACGTTTGACGCATCCCATACTACCTCATACTTACCACTCACCAATTGATCACTTACCAGTATCTCCACCTTCCGGCCGAGAATGTCGTAGATAACCAGTTGTACATCTGCTGCTTCAGGAAGATCGAAGTGAATAGTGGTGGTTGAGTTGAAGGGATTGGGAAAGTTCTGATGGAGGGCAAAAGTTAGTGGTAGATGTAAATCGTCAATCGAAAGTTCATCCAGATTGATTCGATGGACGCCGCTCCAGGGCGCTGCCAGATACAAATAACCATCCCAAGTTAAATCAATTCCTACGATGGGCCCGCCAAAACTCAATGGAACTTGATACCAGTTTTCTCCCAAATCTTCGCTGAAGAACAGAACAGCACTGGATGTGTCTAATCCATCCCCGCCTGCAGCAAAAACGAGAGAGCTGTTAGGATCGTAGACAATCTTGCTGAAATAGTTCCATCCGTCTTCATGCACGATACTCCATGTGCTTCCCCCGTCAAGAGAACGACTGATTTCTCTTCCATGCGAAACAAAAATCATTCCAAAATTGGAATTGGTTGAATCTACATCAAAATCAAAGGCAATAGCTGGACCCGGCGGATAGATATGCTCCCAAGTATCCCCGTAATCGGTCGATTTGACCAGAAGAATCCCAGTATAACCTGCGCTTCCACCCGCCAGCACGAATCCACCGATATCCTCCTTTGTCTTCACATAAATGAGGTCACCTTGCCAAAGACCATCTGAATAAATGGGTACCCATGTTGTATCTCCCCATAACTGTCGATAAAGAGCTCTACCTGTTGCCGCATATTTTTCTCCGCAGATAGTAGGGTCTGGAAAGCCAGCTAACCGGTATACTCCCTCTGCAAGGGAGTCAGATATGCCTGCGCTATTGGGGACAAACTCATCCCCCATGAAGCTGCAGTAGACGTAATTTGAATCGTCGCCTTCAGGAAAGATACCAGCGGTTATACCCCAACCGACGGGACCACTATTATGGGGATAGACGGCTGTTACATTCTTACCTTCGAGACCTGCATTTGTCCACGATGAATCTGGGAGGTTGCTAACATATTGGTAGAAAACACCATCTCCATTGGTGCCTACTACTATCGCCGATCCGTAGATCCCAAGAGAGGTAATCAGTTTACCTTCCAGACCAAGGAACTCAACCTGAGGTTGGCTGTTGACTGTCGCTGTAACAGTAAAGCATAAGAAAATTATTATAGAGGCAGACCAAGTCTGTTTCCATCTCATTTCAGCACCACCATCTTTTTGGTGATTTGTCTGTCACCTGCATGCAGCCGGTAGAAATAAACTCCACTCGCCACATTTGAAGCATCCCACACTACCTCGTGCTCACCGCTCATCAGTTTACCCTGCCTGACTGACGCAGTCGGGCTGGCACTCACTAATGTCTCTACCTTTCTGCCCAGAATATCATAGATGATCAATTCCACATCTGCTGCCTCGGGAAGATCAAATTGTATTGTGGTAACAGCATTAAATGGATTTGGGTAGTTCTGGTGAAGTGCGTATATTTCTGGCAAAGGTGTCTCTTTCACTGAGATAGGCACTATAACCTCCAAAGCAAACTCTGCAGACGCCACTACATCGGGATCGGTATCCTCCATGGCAGCGCCCAGCGCTTCCACAACTTCAGGCTGCCTTGCCTGGAGTTCATCCTGCAGCTCGTACCAATGATCATTGTCGTCTTCTCCCGCCCAAGGTTGATCCCTGTCGAAGAACCGCCAGGTTCCTTCAATAGCGTGGCGGCGAACCCACCACTCAGGAGCAGACAGGATTGCTGCGAAGATACTATCGGCATTGTTAAACATGGTCATGGCATAACGGGGAGGGATATTCCAATGCTGGATGTAAGGTTCTGAAAAGTCACGATACCACTCTTCTTCCAGAATCCCAATATAGTCCTCATCGGTTTCAGTTGCAGAAACATACCAGTAATACCTTTCTATGCAACCTGCTGGGCAGTCCCCCCAGCCATGAGAGAAGGCAAAGTACATAATGTCGTTCTTTTCGAAGAACTCGATGTTGTCACCGTCACCCACCGATCCGTTAGGCTCAGCGTAGATAACATCGGGATGAATTTCGTACAATTGTGAAAGCTGCCACATCTCCAGCGGCATGGCATAAAACAGCACATAAGTGTCACCCCAAGGGAAATCATAGTATGAGACGCTATCAAGACTGTATAGAGTAGAGAGTGAGTCTATATACGGTTCACCAGTCTCGAGTTGTCCTGCCTCCCATGCATCTGCCCATTCGGCATCTGTACTTAGGATGAAATTATCAGTTGCCCACCACCGAAAGGCGTGTATGTACTGCAGTGTATCATCCGTCTCCCTCGCCGCCACAAGTCCGGAGTCAATATGCTGGGCGAGGGTAGAATCAAGCAAGATACCGCTCTGGTTGATACATTGCTCCCGAAGAGTGAGGACTATAGCATCTTCGGTGATCTGTGCCGGGAGGACGGCCGGCAGGAAAGTGGCCAGAACAATAATTACAGTGCAAAACCTATTCATAGGCTCCTCGTATGTCTATTCACCAAGAAACTACAACTCCGGGCAATTAGATTCAACCCTTCTGCTAAAACTGGAGTTCCCCCGAAAACAACCTTTAGAATCTTATAACATACTATATTAAAGTAGATACAGGGATTTGCAAGTGGTAGAGTACTTTATTGGTGAAAAAACGGGGGAACTTCATGCAATTAATAAGCTCTTTATTGCGAGGGGGTAAACCCCCACGCTCAGTCAAAAAAAGTACCCTAAAGGGTGCTTTAGCGTCCTTTTTTAGATTTAGCGTGTTCATTCATGGACTCGCAGAGGGAATACGACGTGTAAAGAATACGATGAAAGCTGAATCCGT
>CAZHRR010000182.1:0-4199 GCA_964534955.1 uncultured bacterium | reverse complement strand
GAGGAAAACTAATCGCGTCAGTTAGTACGGCTTAAATATGCCGTGAAAATCTGTGGTCATAGTACTACCACCTTTGTCCTTTCTCGAAGTTCTAATAAGGGGATGTCATCCGGTCGGTTAATTGAGCCAATATCATTTTGATCCAGTATACTCCTCCCGCAATCTTGACATACCGTCCAGCTGTTCTATCAACACTTCCCTCATCAGCTGACATGCTTCAACTATCTTAGGGTTTGCTATCGAATAGTAGATGAAGACTCCCTCACGTCGTGAAAGCACAATACCTTTGCTCTTCATCACTTTCAGATGTTGAGATAGATTGGCTTTAGTGATTTCCATTTCACTGGCAAGAGTGCCCGCTATCTTTTCTCCATCCTGCAGTAGATCGATTATTTGAATACGCTTAGCATTGGCCAGGGCGGCACAAACACCAGCGTGCATTTCATAGAGACTCTTATCCACAATTAATTCCTCACAGATTAGTTTCTTAATTACTTAACTAAGTTATCACGCAACTATTAAAGAGTCAATAGTATTCACAATACTCCGTATTAAATCATTACCAGCATTAACCTTTTTGAAAACATCATTAATAATTCACTTATGATAAGTTGGGGGAAATGTTGAGACTATAATAGTACAAGAAAGAAAAGTTCTAGGAAGCTTCTGCCTGATACACTGTAATAACCATCGATATCAAAAATCCATGTCCATCATACCCCCACCGTCGCGTTCCCTGTCGCCACGCCTCCAACGACGCTTCTGCTCCATCTTGCCGAAGTTGTAGGTTAGAACTAGAGAGACAGTACGGCGATCCCGTCGGCGGTCGGCTGTCAGATACTGGATATATGTTTCATTTGTCACAAGATTCACAAGCTCTTCTTCCATTTCGATAGAAAATCCGGCGTTGTCAAAGAGGTCGCTAATCTTCAGAGTAAGAGATAGTCTCCGGTTGAGAAAACTCTTCTGAAACGCAAGATCCATGAACAGGACAGGTGGAATAGTACCGTTGATGATCTTCATTTTCCCCCGATACCGTCCGGAAAGCTCAAGCCTTCCAATACCCGGTAAAGTAACAGAAGCCATCCCGTAAGAGAAGAGCCCTCTGAATGTTCCATTGAGGTCTGACTCTCCGGAGCCGGAGGTTTTGGAATTCCACGTTGTAACGGTCGCCATCAAATTGATGAAGGGAACGGGCCGGAGATTCACCATGAGGTCCACACCTTTGGATTCAGCATTCCCGGCATTGTCAGCTGTGGATACCTGATATTGAAGAGAATCGCCATTCTCTACTACCAGAACCATATCATTATCCCACCACCGGATCATATCGGTAACATGCTTATAGTAGAGGCCGGCGTTAACGGTCAATTTCCGGCTGTTGCTGGAGAAGTTCAGTTCCAGAACATCGCTATACTCAGGCTTCAAAAAAGGGTAACCGCTCCTGATATGATACTTGTCAAAAGTGTTTCTGGGAAACGGATTGAGAGTCCTCCTGCGTGGACGATTTACCCTCTTCGAGTAGCCCAACTGAAACTGTTGTTTATCAGTAAGGTGAAAAAGCCAGTAAAAGCTGGGGTAGACTTGGAAGTAGTCATTCCTGAATGGTGCTTGAGAAATTGCGGAATCTATGATAGTGGTATAAACATTTATTGTATCTGATTGCACACCTGCATATGCAACCTCCGCCTGGGTGTACACCTGCTCTATCCGGGCACCGGCTTTGATCCCCATCTTCTTCGTGAAATTGAATGAAACAGTACCGTAAATGGCATGAACATCTTCGTTGTAATTGTACTCATAAGGTGAAGCCAAATATTCAAGGTCTGTGGCGAACCCTTTGAGGGTACTCTTGAAGCCGGCTTCCAGAATGGCTTTATCACCAAGCGGCTGAGTGTAATCAGAATTGATGATCAGGTTGGAGTTCGTTTCATCCTCATGAGTATGCCCGTTTTGGATTTCACTTCCATGATTCTCTTCAACAGATTCTTCTTCCTGCCGGTCTTCGGACTGTGAGTAAGAAATCTCAAACACCAGATCCTGCTGCTCCCTGTCAAAATCCCGATCGTAGCTCAAATCAATCTGCTTGGTATTACCCATATCGGTCTCTTCAGAATGAATAGTATACTCATACGGCAGGAAGTAGTTTAAATCTTGATCTATCTGTCTGGAGTGCGAATTGAAAGCTCCGCTCAAGGAGAAGGTGTTCTTTTCATTCAGGTAATAGTCTCCCCCCATTTTGATAGAATATGTCTCCGGAATCCTCAACCTTACTGTCTCCATACGGGAAGTATCCGTTGAGCCAGAGCTTGGATAGTCCCAGATAAACTCCCGGTTTCCCCTTCCTAACTGATTGCCCAACCGATAGCTGCCATTGGTAAAAACATTCCACGAGTTATCCCGGAAGTTTACGGAACCGGAGATGTTATATTTATCAAACTGGCCTATTGATGCGGAGGTCATGCCGTTGAAGCCCTCGAATTTCCCACGCTTCAGGATTATGTTGATTATTCCGCCCATGCCGTCAGGATCATACTTTGCGGAAGGGTTGGTAATGACTTCCACCTTTTCGATCATGGCAGCAGGAATGTTGTCCACCATGGCCCGACGATCACCATGGGTCAAACCGCTGGGCTTACCATCAATCAGCACAGTGACATTCTGATCACCTCGAAGAGAGATGTTTCCATCTATGTCCACATCAACGGAAGGAATCTTCTTAAGTGCATCGGAAGCCGTTCCACCAGCAACTGTGAGGCTTTTATCCACACGGAAAACCTTCTTGTCAATGGTTTGAACCAACTGAGGGCTTTCACCATAAACCTGAAGTTCCTCCATCTGCAGCGACTTCATTACCAACTCGATAGTACCAAGATTCCGTTCGACTCCACCTCCTTCTCCTGGGAAGAGATTGATTCCATGAATGATGGTTTCTTCATAGCCAATGAACTCTACCACCAAATCGTAGCGACCGAGTCGAATCTCATCAATACGGAAGCGTCCCTGATCATCTGTAATTCCGCCGGTGACAACTGTCTGCTCCCTTTTGTCTATAAGAGAAACAGAGGCATAGGCAACTGGTATACTTGTGACGGAATCGATGACTGTTCCAGAAACGACGCCAATCTTCGGTAGTCGGCTGGGATCGAAACGCTGAGCGAACCCTAAAGACTGGAGCGCCAGTAGAATCAAAATTGAAAAAGATATTAATCGTATACGTGTCAAATTAATTGATTTTCTATTTATGCTGGTTATATCTTGCCCCCCACCTCTGAAATTTTCAATCTTCTTTGAAATCATAATGACCGCAATATGTTCCAGAATTCTTTGACGCAGGTAAGTTAAATAATGTTAAATCTGATTCCTTGCTACAAAGTCACTAAGTCACAAAGAAACGATTAGTAAAAAAAGAGTTACCTCCAAGGATATACCAAAATTTTATGATTTAATCATAAAAATAAAGGGGGGTTGTAAAGCGTCTACTTTCCTTTGTTTTCAAAAAGACCGATCTGGTCTCTATAACTTGAAATTCTAATTTCCGCTAATTTTATATATTCAGGGTCAATATCATAAGCCACATAATTCCTACCATCCTTTAAAGCAGACAAGCAAGCTGTCCCACTTCCAACAAATGGGTCAAGAATCACATCACCTTTGAAAGAGTATAATTGAATTAATCTGTGCGGTAGTTCTTCTGGAAATGGTGCAGGGTGTCCAATTTTTCTTGCTGAAACTGCAGGAAAAGACCAGACACTCTTTGTCCATTTAAGGAATTCTTCCTTATTGAAATAGATCATTTGAATATTTTTACATAATATGAGTTTCTTTTTTAAATGTTTTTGGCATATCATCAATTATGTGCTTTATTGAAAATTCGTTGTCGTTGAATTTTACTTTTCTTAACCAACCTTGTGTATCAAAAAATTCTCTTACATTAGCAAATGTAAATTGAGCATGTACATTTGGTGAAACCACTAATAGATTTTTTACATGATTGCCTAATTCTGGATTTATGTGATGAATCTCAAAATAGGGTTTTCCTGATTTCTTAAAAAATGTAAAACCGGAAATTTGACATTTACCTTCATACAATAGTTGAAGAATACGCGTTAATAGTTTTGGAGCATCTTCCTTTATGAAGCGGCGTTTTGTTTTTATTCGTTTTCTTTTTTTGATTTCATCGTTAGCTAATCTGAAAA
>CAZHRR010000181.1:0-4230 GCA_964534955.1 uncultured bacterium | reverse complement strand
TATTGAACGTCTCTGATAGTGCGCGAATTTGGAGATAAGCATTATAAAGGAAATGCTAATAATGGTAGAATTTAAAGCAAAAACTGCAAAAACTGTTTTACAATTGAATATCAAAGTCCCAGTAGAAAAAGTCTTTCCATTATGCTGTCCGGTCGAAGAATACAAATGGATACCAGGCTGGAAATGTCACCTAATTCATTGTCCGAATGAAAAAGTAGAACTGGGTACAGTGTTTGCTGAAATATCGTCTGTTCCATTTCTGAATGGCAATTTCAGGGGGAAAACAATATGGACTGCTGTTCTGCATGATCCAGAAAATTTCAAACTTCATTTCAAACTGTATACCGAAAATTCCCTATCACTTTATAAGATTGAATTGGAGGATGATGGTAAAAATGGAACCGTAGGAACCTTGGACTTCACCTATACTTCAACTAGTAAGAAAGGAAACAAGCTAGTAGCGAAAAATGTGGAAGAAAAAATCCATGTAATGTTGACTATAATCATTGCCATGCTAAAGCATTATTGTGAAAAAGGCTCAATGATTACACTATCATCTCTGCAAAAAGTAATTCTATCTAATCAAAGACTGACTCTTAAGGACAAAATTATTATGGGGTTAAATCGTAGAGCCTTCTCAAGAATGAAAGATTGCAACCGAGGTAGATTTATGAGGAAATTTCATGGAGCATGAATATTTTGACCCCTCAAGAAGATAATTCTCTCCATAATTTAGAAGACAGTCTCTCTGACTTCACTAGTTGACTTCTTTCTCACTCTTTCCCATTATCACTTAAGTCGTACTGTAGTTAAAATGATACGGGGGAAGACTCATCCCCAAAGGGAGGTTTTAGTTTTTTCCCTTTCGATTCAACACTACTCCTTAGGCTATCCAGGATATTAAAAAATAGTGTACAGTTGTTAGGAGATTGGGAGAATCTATCTCAGCGCTGCTTTGCCCAGACCAAATCAATCACAGGAAGAAGATGAAGCTGTGTGCCGAAGGGATATTCCCCGTATGTCAGTTTGTATCCCACCAAAATGGAAAAGAGTTCATGCTTCCGCCAGAGGATCATCCCTTTTTGCTCCACAGCTGCGGTCTCCTCAGACCCGGGGAATAAATGAACATCCAAGTCAATAAGATAATAAAGTTTCCGGTTCATCTTTCGTAATAAATCAACCCCCAGATTTACACCCCACTTATTGTAGTAAACCGCCATCAGGGGAAACACTATAGGTAGATCAATACTTGTCCGACTGTCCAAATCCCCCATTACCAGCGCTAAGGCCAGGCCAGCCTTAGCTGTGAGGAGACTTCGCCGGCCGAACTCCCGGGTAATCAAAATTTCCTGTCGAGTTGTTATGATTGGCGGGATTTCAAACTCCGGAGAGATTATCCCACCTGTCCCCTCACGGGATATTGCTCTCAGGAGCGGTGTAGGATAAACAAGACTGTGCCGGCTTGCCAGCAGCCAGCCGTCCGTTCGCGGCCAGTTGAACTTCACCCGAACATTAGGAATAAGCAGGTTCGAAATGCGGTGGGTAGCGATCTCTACCCTGTCTGTCCTGCCGTATCGCCACGGGCTGAAAATCCCAACCTCCCGCCGACCATGAGGAAGAGTCTGAGCAGTTCCTTCTGACCAAATCTCATCTCCAGCCTGGGCGGCAATCGTCAGTAATACAACCATTAATACAAAGCGGACATATCTCATGGATTCACCCCCAGATTCAGTCTGCAGCTTATCGCTGCGTGGTCAGAAAGCTCATCGCCATCCTGATGAGTGGAGTCCGATCCTGTGAACCATTGTACATTTGTCCACAGATAGTCCAGTTTACGGTTCCATTCATAGTTCTCATCAGTTGAATCGGTCTCTGCTGCATGAGTGAAATATGCTGACTCTTTCGTTAGGTAATCACTCCTCGGGACCGCTGGGATATATTTTTCATCGAGCGGCTCAAGCCATTCATTTTCATCAGGGAAGTAGAGAAAATAGCTCCCCTCCCGGTGGGGACCGCCGTCAGTATCTGTATGGAAGGATTCCCCTTCGCAAGCGTCCTCTATGCAGTAATCCAGTGAGTCCGCTCCCGGTGGAACTTCATTCATGTCTCCCCCGGCAACAAATTGTCCACCTTCCTCATCGATCTCATCCAGCACTTCCTTGAACTTCTCCAGATGCTTCAACTTAGTGTCATCAGTGGAAAAGGCTGTGGCATGAATATTTACTATATAGAGGTTGTCGGGAATGGAAAAAGGTCCATCAATCTCAGCTTTCAAGATATTCCGCCGAAGGTAGAAGTACTGTGTGAGGGCATCCTGATCGCTGCGGAGGGCAAGAGGAATCCGCTCCGCATCTACAATTGGCCACCTGGAGAGGACTGCATTCCCCATATCCATGCGGCCCAGTCCATCGCTGGGGATGAACTGGGACTGCCAGACTGAAGCATAGGCACCATAATTCAGATCGGTGTGGTCCAGCAGCCACTGCACTTCATCTTCGTAACCACTCCGTTTGGAGAGCACGTCAACTTCCTGTAGCAGCAAGATATCAGGCCGAACTGAGTTGATCTTATCGGCAACTGCTATAAGTCCTTCCGCTACCTCATCATCAGACAGAATTACCCGGTCCCCGCACCCATCTCCAAACCAGGGAATCCGGGCAGCACCGAAGCGGATATTCCATGTCATGACCCCAATCTTATCTATTCCCTCAGGCGGGATCCAGCCAGCCTCATATATTTCAGCAGCCTTATACATCACTACTTCCCCGTCGTCCTCAAACGTTGTGACTATGGGATCACAGCCAACTATTAGATATAAGAATAACAGAACGCCAATGATTCTCCTCCTGCTCATCATATTAAGTTCCTCCCGACGAAAAACCGTTGATAACAGCATATCCACACAGCAAGCCTACTCCATTGGCAATAAGATCTCGAACACTAAACCGGTTATTTCGCTTCTTGCCGTCACGCACTTCCTTTAAGAGTCCCAAAGCAGCACCGCTCCCTACGGAGATGGGGGCAGCTTCAGTCTCGGTAAGTCCTATTTTATTCACCGCCACATATTGAGCGCTGAGTACCCATAGAAGACTGAATGTAAAGTGCTGAACTTTATCATAACCGAACCAAGGATCTTCGAGAATAACCTCAGTAGAATCCTGTATGTTTTGACCAGTTACACAAGTTACAATGATTAGGACAGCTAGCACAAAAGTATAAGGCTGCAATTTGTCATTGCGTCTGTATAGATTATTTGTCGGTAAAATTTGTTACCTCCAAGAATATCTCACTGTGCACTTTCACCAGCGTATTGTCAGCTAATCGAATTACAAAATATCTTCCATGATCAATTTCATACTCACCTTCCACAATTCCACTCAACCTACTCAGTTCCTCATATTGGTACACCTTCCCTCCGCTGAGGGAAGAAGGAAGTTTCGCAGGCCACGAACCATCCTCAACAAAGAAAATCACAGGCCGGCCATCATAGAGCTCATAATCTTCTGACACTATCTTCACTTCATCCGGCAGAATTGTATCAGAAATAAAGATACTTGTGCAGGAGAGGAAAACAAAGCTAATGAGTAAGATAAACAGACCACATAAGATACGATTGGAAGAAAGACTATACTGAGTTGGAAGCATTGTTTACTACCTATAAGTGAATTATTTTCCCGGGTAATTGGTCAGTCAATGTCTGACCAATATACAAATATGTATCATAGAATTGACGAAACACCCGGAAGTTGAAAACTAACATACCCTTGATTCTCTTTTTAGTTATTCCGCACTCTCCTCAACAATGACTGCTTGTGCGTTATCCATTTTCAAACTAACAACTAACTAACCCTATAACAAGTCGAATCTCTTCCTCCGTCAATCTAAACAACTTATATCTGCTCGCAAACATTGGAGGGCAGACACTACTTGGTCTATTTCGGATTATAGGGCTAAGTTGCATTATGGATCAGTCATGTCGCAATTCCTGTACTTGTTCCTCTATGAATTGCTTCAATTCTTCCTTCTTCGGGAGTTCCAATTGGTATTTTGAAACAAATAATTTATTTGCCATTCCTGCTTTGGCATAGCGAACCAAGGTATAATTCTTTTCTGTGCAAAGCAGAAGACCCACAGGCGGATTATCTCCTTCCGTCATTTCATTTTCTTTGTAATAATTAAGATAAGAATTCAGTTGTCCAACAAAAGAATGCTCAAAGGCTTCCACTTTTA
>CAZHRR010000180.1:0-4303 GCA_964534955.1 uncultured bacterium | reverse complement strand
CTAATCGGTGAAGTACCTAAAATATTAATGCGGATATCTGATACCAGTGTAATAGAAGATCAATAATAGCATTTTTCTTGGACATGAACCTGATCCTGACCTCCTGTTGGGATGATCTCTTGAATGCCATGAATAATATTAGTTATAGCAACTATATCAATATTGGTGCATCATACATTCTTTAGAGAATAATCTGATAGTTATGCTGAGACATTTGTCCGGAGCATTGTCTCCTCCTATCCCATGATGTCTGCCTGACTGTTGCTTTTTCACATGTAGCTATTGCTTAAGAACACCATGGAGTGTAAACTTATTAATAAACGAGGTTGATAATCAATATGATGGACATTCCTCAGGAACAGAGAATCACCCATCTATTCCGTGTTCTTTCCAGGTTTATTCATCAAGTAACAGAACTAGACTTTATCCGCAAGAGCAGCGACCTTCCCCTTTCCAGGCGACAGTTTGATATTCTTAAGATTCTGTATGTCTCCGGTCCCTTCACTGTGAGTGAGCATGGTGAAGTAAGACAATCCGAAAGTCTGCGACGACTACAGCAAACAAGTTGAGATATCATTTTTACAGTTCAAGAGGAGATGAGAAATGAAAGGAAACCCTAAGTATCATCATTTTGCACTAATCCTCATTACGATTATCATCTGTGCAATAATATCGACATGTGATTTTTTCCAAGCAGACGAAGAAAATGATCAAGCAGAGATTAACTCTGTTATCCTGATCTCAATGGATGGTTTCAGGTGGGATTATACTGACAGAACGGACACACCTAATTTCGATTTTCTCATCGAGGGTGGAGTAAAAGCCGAGTCACTCATACCGGTTTTCCCAACATTTACTTTTCCCAACCACTTATCTATCATTACTGGATTGTACCCTGAGAATCACGGAATTGTCTCAAATACGATGTACGACGAGGTTTTTGATGCGTGGTATACCATTGGCGAAGGAAGTGAATCAGTCCCTGAGAGTCGTTGGTATGAAGGAGAGCCTATATGGGTAACTGCAGAGAAACAAGGGATGGTTACTGCTACGTATTTCTGGCCTGCTTCTGAAGCTGAAATCAATGGCGAGAGACCTACTTATTGGTATGCTTACGATGGTTCAATCTCAAACGAAACGATAATAGATCAGCTGCTATCATGGCTGGATCTATCAGAAAGTGAACGGCCTGTCTTCATGACAGCCTATCTCAATGATGCCAACTATTGGGGGCATAGATTGGGCCCAGAGGCAGTTGGAATGGATACTGTAATACAAGGGTTGGACGTTGATTTGGAGAGGTTGATTGCAGGTTTGACTGCTCGGGACTTATTAGACAAAGTGAACATTATTATTACTGCTGATCATGGAATGGTGGAAATAGATAGAGACAGGATGATTTTTCTTGATGACTACATCAACCTATCTGATGTGACTATGGTGGGATGGTCTCCAGTTGCTGCAATTATACCTGATGAAGGACTGGAAGACTCGATCTACAATTCATTAGTTGATACTCATCCATGGTTATCGGTATATAAGAAGGAGGATACACCAGAACACTTGCACTACCGTAATCACCGTCGTATCACACCAATTATTGGGATTGCCGATGAAGGTTGGTCTATTAGTACCAGCAGTTACTACAATAGCCATCCTGAAGCCTATACAGGGGGTACACACGGGTATGATCCTCTCTTGCAGTCCATGCACGGACTTTTCCTGGCCTATGGACCGGATTTTAAGGATGGGTTGAGCGTCCCTTCGTTTCAGAATATTTACATATATGAACTCATCGCCAAAGTACTGGGTATTGAGCCCACAATAACAGATGGAAGTTTGGATGTTGTTACTGGAATGTTAGAAGATTAGATAGAAAAGTTGTTGTAACGAGTGCTAATATTTCAAGTTCTTCACAATTTCCCATACCTGAATATTGGTTAAATGAATTTGTATTCAGAAATAATTTGAGATACAAGTTTTACCATGGTGTTTACACCCAAATGCCACCCTCTCGCAGCCTGCCCCACACTGTGCGGGGCTGGCTGGTGGGTAAAACTGTTTGAAGCCATGCTACCAAGAACTCCTCTCCCCTAGTTGGAGAGGAAAAAAAGGTGAGGGGGATCTGTTCTCTTCCCTGCCCGCCCTCATTCTTCGGGAGCAGGCGGGTCAGGAGTTTCCTTATGAAAAAAGCGACGAGTGTTTTGGTATGATTGAATCTGGCTCACATTGGACAGCTCTGGTATAAAATGAGATATTGGTACGTATTATTGTGGTGAGCCATTTTTTATTTGGGCTCTGAAGATGATGTTTTGAAGTACCCCATTTTGTTTGGGAATGCAGGTAAGAAGTCATGAAATTTTACAAAGTGGAAAAAGGGGGCAATCATGAATAACAAATTATTTAATCTTCTATTCATCTCTGTATTGTCAGCTATGCTATTAACCACCTGTGAAGAAGATGATTCTGATACCATTCCTGATAGAGATTTCAAACAGGATATGCGTGATTTTGTACAAGGAATTAGCAGCTATTCGAAAGGAATCAATGCTTCTTTTATCATTATACCACAAAATGGACATGACATATTAACGGAAGACGGCGAAGAGACAGGAACAGCAGCCGCAGAATACATTAATGCAATCGATGGTGTTGGACGGGAGGATTTATTCTATGGTTATGATGATGATAATGAACCCACCTCGGCTGTTGATAAAGACTACATGATTGACTTTATGGATATTGCGGAAAACAATGGTGTTGAAGTATTAGTGACCGACTATTGCTGGACACATACCTATATGGATGATTCCTATGCGCAGAATGCTGCCAAAGGTTATATATCCTTTGCAGCAGATCACAGGGAACTGGATAATATTCCTGACTATCCAGCGACTCCCTATAATGTGAACGCAGACAATGTTACATCATTAGCTGAAGCTAAGAATTTTCTCTACCTGCTTAATCATGAAACATACAGCTCAAAAGTAGAATTCTTGAATGCTATACAGAACACTAACTATGATCTGGTAATAATGGACCTTTTCTTTGAGGGCACTGATGAACTGACTTTAAGTGATATAACCTCCCTAAAGACCAAATTAAATGGCGGCTCGCGTCTTATGATCGCATACATGAGTATTGGTGAAGTAGAAGATTACCGGTATTACTGGAATTCTGATTGGAAAAACAATCCGCCATCATGGTTAGAAGAGGAAAATCCTGACTGGGAGGGAAATTACAAAGTCAGATATTGGGATACGGAGTGGCAGGATATCATTTTTGGTAATGATAGCTCATATTTGAAGAAGATTCTGGATGCTGGATTTGATGGGGTATATTTGGATATTATTGATGAGTCCCCTCCGAAAACAGGATTTTCAATTAAGCGCATTTGGAGTCAATCGAACTTGCATTTGGGCAAAAGTTCATCCTGAGACGGGATAGACTTGGTAAAACAGCCCCCCTGAAAAAATTAGACAACAATTTTTGTAAATGATGGCAATATTGAGGAAGATTATCGATGATATGCCTGAAAATCCGCCCGAAATTTATGGAAATAGCCATGGTAAAGGCGTAAACCTCCGTTTTGAACTTCCCCCGAACTTTCAATTTACCTTTATGGTTCATTCTTGTCTTAAACTCTTTCACGGTGGCTTCCACATTCGGTCGCAACTTCCGCCGTTCTTTGGGGATTTTCTCTATGGCCCTCCGGCGCTTATCTGCCAAATAATCTGCGTGCGTGAAGTAATAGACTCGTCCCTGTGTCCGTTTTAGAGCCAAAGTTGGACACTGCTCTAACACGGGACATTTTCCACACACACTTCCATCAAACACCCCTTTGTGTCTCTTGCGTGTCGGTTGACTGGTAACGGTCTGCTCGGGACAACTTATCTGATAACTGTTCTCTGTCTCCTGGTCTATGGATAGGGGTACCGCAGCCTCTCTGCCCCGAACTGCCGTCTGGACCTGATCAATTTCCAATTCAGCCATCTTTTCATCATTCGCTGCACTCCCGTACGCACCGTCCGTATGCAACTCTTTTAAATCCGGTGTCTTTTCTTTCAACATGTCAAGACGATCATGTAGGATCTCAGAATCATCGGTATTGTTCGACTCTACCGATACATCGGTAATTAAATCCAATTCGTTTTCGGGATTGGCCGTCTCTACAATATTTACAGTCTGCCCACGGCTTTGCTCATCCTCCTTCTTGCGATACGTTGCATCCACATCATCAGGCGATTGCAGCATACCGCTGTGTAATTCATCAGAACTCTTCACAGCAACCTTCTCTTCCCTG
>CAZHRR010000179.1:0-4306 GCA_964534955.1 uncultured bacterium | reverse complement strand
ATAAAGAAAACCATAAAAATATTACGCCAAATTTCAACCGTTTTGGACAGAACTGTGCGGAGGTAAAGATGCGTATCTGGACATTCGAAGGGGGCTACGATAACAATTTCACCTACCTTATGGCCGGTGATGACTCTGCAGATGCTGCTCTAGTGGACGCCGCTGTTCCTCTCAATCAGATTAAACCTGTTAACGAAACTGAGCATCTCAACATAAAGTACCTTCTTATAACCCACACCCATGGAGATCATACGGCACACACTCGTAAGTACATTTCATCTTTGGACAACATCAAGATCGCTCTCTTCGGTAGTGGATTATACTCAAATTCTCTATCACTAAATGATGGCGATACTGTTACGGTAGGACAGTCAGAAATAAAAGTGATCCACACACCAGGGCACTTTCCGGACTCGGTCTGCTTTCTGACAGAGGGAAACTTGTTTACAGGTGATACTCTTTTTGTGGGCCGTACGGGTCGCACTATCGGACCTCAGAGCAACACACGTCAACTCTACAGAAGTATTTATGGAAAACTCCTACCGCTGCCTGGCAACACCGTGATCTATCCCGGACACAATTACGGCCCTAAGTCGACCATCACCCTCGAGGAAAACATCAGCCTCAGTCCTCTGCTGCAGGCCAAGAGTGAAGATGATTTTGTGAATCGCATGCAAGAGTACGAGCTGTCACGAATGTCCGAAGGTTGATCTTGTATTAAGTACCCGGCACTTCCTCCTCCATAGGAGACCCTGCGGGTCAAAGGAGTCCTCCGAGGGAGTCCCTCTGGGACCTGCGGGAAAAAGTGCCAGTTACTTATCAGCAATTTCCCAGGTGACAGCCACGCCTTCTTTTCGTAGATTCCAACAGATTTAAAAAATTGACACAAAGGAGGTTCTACATGAGAAAGGTAACATTGGGAATTCTTACAGTCGCGTGTACTTGGCTGTTGATGGCAGGTACTCTATTTTCAACACCGCCGCAGGGAGAGGATGACATCCGCGAATATATGAACCGGCTTGAGAGTCTTATTCGCGAGAAGATCGAAATGAATGTACATACGGGACGCTATCAGCTGCAGTCCTTCTCCATCGAGAGGACACACTGGCATTATATGCTGGATACGGCTACCGGCGAGCTCTACAGGATTGAACTTGGCAGAAAACCTCAACAGAGCGAATGGGTCCTCATTGCCAAAGGTATTCTCGATCCGGCTGACCTTCCCCCCTTGGAAGATCCAAGCTCGGAAGAATCCAGCGATTAACTTGTAAAAGGCTTTGTAGAACCTAATGTGTGAAGAAAAAAGAGAGAAAATTTGTCTGATTAAGGCGGAAAACGTCGTCAATAACAGAGCTATTGACAAGTTTTTCAACGAAAAGCAGGCGAATTTTATCCTTTATAATTTATGCTTTAGGTTTTTCAAAGCCTTCTTGTAATTTGATCAGCGGCGAGATAACTTCGCCTGCTGAAACGGAGCGTGGCGCAGTCCGGTTAGCGCACCTGCTTTGGGAGCAGGGGGTCGCGAGTTCGAATCTCGCCGCTCCGACATTAACGCATTCCATATTTTACCAACAGGTAGGTTATTTAACTGAAGAGTAGCGAGTTCCTCCGGAGCTCCGGAGGGAACAGGTGAGTAGTAGAGTTAAATTCGCCATTCTAAGAAACGAGCCGTATATTTATTATTATGCAGCGACTTTATCGAAATCGAACTGAAGGAAAAGTTGCAGGTATCTGCGCCGGCCTGGGGGACTACTTCGATATTGACCCTGTCATTTTCCGGCTCCTGCTTATCGTTATGATTTTCTGGGGAGGGGGTATTATTGCATATCTGATTGCCTGGTTTATTATTCCCGAAAAACCTGCATTTATTGACTGAAGGGACTCCCATTTCCCCCCAAAAATATTATTGCATTAAAGCAGTATGAATCACTCCGAATTTCTTGTCAGCGATAAACCACGCTGCGGCTGGGTTCCACTGAATAAACCGTTCTATGTACAATATCATGATGAGGAGTGGGGCGTTCCTGTCCATGATGACAGGCTGATGTTTGAGTTTCTCGTGCTGGAAACCTTTCAGGCAGGATTGAGCTGGGAGATTGTATTGAAGAAGCGTGAGAATTTTCAGCGGGCCTTTGACGATTTCGATATGGAGACAGTAGCACTCTACGATGATCAGAAGCTCCGAGAGCTGCAGAGCAACAAAGGGATCATCAGGAATGGGCTGAAGATTCGTGCGGCGGTGAACAATGCTCAGAAATGCATGGAATTGGTGGAACAATATGGATCGTTCTCGGACTATTTATGGGATTTTGTTGAGGGTCAGCCTGTTGTGAATCATTGGAAGAGCGTTGACGAAATACCGGCCAGAACACCTTTATCTGACGAGATAAGTTCGGAAATGAAAAAATTGGGATTCAAGTTCTTTGGCAGCACAGTCTGCTACGCTCACCTTCAGGCAGTTGGGATGGTAAACAACCACACCATAGATTGTTTTCGATATATAGTATTGACGCAGCATTTGTTATGAAAGAATTGTGGAAATCTCTAACTCTTTGGCTAGGTCAGCAGGAGAATCTGTTCTTCTGGGGCAGTATTGTAAGTGCTGTTATTTTCTTTGGTTCTCTTGCTATTATCCCTTGGCTGGTGAGTCGCATACCTCATGATTACTTTCTGCATGAAGAGCAGCCGGTATCTAGAACTCTGGGCAGCCATCCAGTGGCTATACTTGTAGTTCATCTTGTGCGAACAGCTTTTGGTCTGATGTTTCTTGCGCTCGGGTTAGCAATGTTGTTCATTCCTGGTCAGGGACTGCTGACCATTCTGATTGGACTGATGCTTATCTGGTTCCCCGGTAAGTACCGGTTGGAGAGGTGGCTCGTTCGCCGGCAGGGGATTCTCACAGGTATCAACTGGTTAAGGAAGAAAAGAGGGAACAGGCCGCTAATGGTGTCAGATGAATGAGCTCTGTTGTGTTTTCAGCCAAAATTATGTAGAATTGGTTCAGAGGAGTTAATCCGATGTCGCATACATACTTCGCCATCTTTTATGTAATTGGCATTGTTCTCTTTGCCCTATTCGTTCGCCTTTGGTTGAGCAAAAAGCGGTTCCGGGAAGAAGAAAGGAAGATAGAGAAGGCCAGGAAGTCTCCCGGAGTTTACAGGGAAATGGCGAAGAAGATTGCACAGGACGCCAGGGATCACAGGCGGAAAATGGAGAAAGATCCAGAGTAACCAGGCAGATGGGGCTCATACAGATTACAAACAAGATAGCTGTAGATGAGGCGGAGCTTGAAGAGAAATTCATTCGCTCTTCCGGTCCTGGAGGACAGAATGTAAACAAGGTTGCAACCGCTGTTCAGCTTCGATTTGATGCGGCGAATTCACCCTCTTTGCCGGATGCCGTAAAAGAACGGTTGAAAGATTTGGCCGGAAACCGGATGACTGACGAAGGAATCTTGGTGATAGATGCCAGGAATCATCGTACTCAGTGGCAGAACAGGAAAGAAGCCCGGGAGCGATTTGTGGAATTACTGCAGGAGGCAGCGGAAAAACCCAGACCCCGGAAGAAAACTCAACCTTCCAAGGCGGCAAAAGAAAAACGCCTAACAGAAAAGCACCGCCGTAGTGAGCTTAAAAAGACACGCCGTCCAGTGAAGCCGGGTGATGAGGAGTAGCATCATGCGCCGATTGACAGTTCTTTTGATATTCCTGGCCGGCATCGCTTTTACTCAAGATGATGTGGATCCGGCAACTACGCTTACATCTATTGGACAGATAGTCCCTGATTTTACCATTACCGCTACCGATGGCACTGTCTACTCATCAAAGGACCTGAAAGCAGAAGTGTATATTCTCGATTTTTTCGCTACCTGGTGCGCCCCATGCCTGGAAGCCATGCCTCATCTTCAGTCCAAAGTGTGGGAGACCTATCGGGATCGGGGGCTTCTTTTACTGGGCATTGGGCGGGAGCATTCTTCTCAGGAGTTGGCATATTTCGTCAAGGACAAAGAGTACACCTTCCCAGTGGCAGCTGATCCCAAGCGCAGTATATACAGCAAGTTCGCCTCCATGTACATTCCCCGCACCTATCTTATCGGAAGGGACGGCACAATCCTTTTTCAATCGGTGGGGTTTGACGAGGAAGAGTTTAACCGCCTGCTGGCGGCTGTGAAGGGAGTTTTATAGCCTCATTAATACCACCAGCTTTGGAATTTTGTGAATGAGCCATCTTAATTCTTGAGCTATTATTGACGATAAAACAGCCTGTCCCGAGTTTTTTCGGGATAAATATGTGCGCAGCATCCTGC
>CAZHRR010000178.1:0-4331 GCA_964534955.1 uncultured bacterium | reverse complement strand
AACTGTTTAATAACGGAATCTAAATTTTACTCACTTGAATTACATTACAAGACGAATTCCAATTTTGTCATTCCGCGGTGAAATGAAGCAAGCGAGGTCATTAATGACAACGCTCAATGTGAAAAGGACGGTAAACCGTCCTGTGAAAAAACCTTCCAGCATAAATTGCAGTTTGGCGATTGTAAAAAACAATAAACTCACCCCCCGTACAGTTGCATACTCCTTACAGGGCAGGCCGTTCACCTTCGGTGTCCACCCCATCTTATTCACAGGATTGGAGTTGCTACATTTTGACGGACACCCCAAGAAGTCATATTCATGGATCGTAATGTAATGTAGATCTAAATTCAGTCAAGGAGGTGTCCAAGATGTTAGAGGGGAAAACACTCATAATAACCAAGGTTCTTTCTTCCCTCTCTTCATAAGAGAGGGAACGAGGGTGAGTTAAAAATTCAGGGACTTGTCATAATTACCTCCAATCATACCGCCAAATCCGTTGTCCATTTGATTTCAGCCAGACGGCTACTAATTCAAAGATAACGAGTTTATTCCATCCCAGCCAATACTTGTTGTGCAGCAATATATCCAGCCAGATAAAGATCCTCAATCTGCTCATCAAGCTTTGTATCCGAGTCCAAATTCAACTCCTTTACCTTGATAGGAATTTCTATTACATCACAACTCAGATCACTGGAATACATAGAGGGAGAGTTAGTAACATTGACAGCAATTATCCTTGTTGGATTAAAAGTATTAAAGGCGTCATCAATGGGAACTGTCCCAATCCTGTCAACACCCGGATCAACATACTTGAGGGTTGTATTAGGGAAGATATACTTGTTATTACAGCTCCTGGCGATTGCTTCCGCTAGATTCCCGTTTTCTGCTATCTGTAACTCTAGGCCATAATTCTCCTTGATCTTATATGATGTAGCAAAAGAAACAGGTATATCCTCGATAGTGGCCTTTTGAAAGTACTTATCCAGAACTCTTTCGAATCTATCATTATCCCGTATTTCTTCGTTCTGAAAACCTACAACAGCACCACCCAGAACTGTCTCCCAACCTAATTTACCTCCTGTGAGGAGCATCAATCCGACTCCGACCAGGAACCCAGTTCCAGCCGACTCATTCTTATCTTTCTTCGTTGCCAACTCATAGTCTTTGAAAAGCTTCTTACAGATCTGCTTAAGATTGCTGTTTGGATCATATGCGTAAATACCACCGATTGCCGAACCAATACTGTTACCGAAAACATAATCTATCTTTACTCCTGATTCTTTGATTGCATCAATGGCTCCAATATGTGAAATACCTTTTGAGGACCCTACAGAAAGGACCAAACAAGTCTTTACTACTTTCTCAGACGAAGGAAGGTTCTTACCATTATAACAACCAAATAAACTAATCAGTATACAGATCAGAGCTAAATAACAAATTCGTTTCACTGTATCATCCTCCTGATTTTCATTGAAGTCAAAATACTCAGGACAGTACATCTAACTGTTAAGAAATGTAAAACCTGTATCATTAATCATCAATAATAGTACTACCACCAAATTCCGAAATTGATTTGTACATCTTCCACCGATTACCCTGTAAAAAATACGTCGGGCAGGAAATGAAATAATAAAACTCACCCCCGCCTTCGGCACCCCCTCTCTTATAAAGAAGAGGGGGAAAACATTCAAAAAACAACGATTTATCCTGCCACCGACCTGCCCGAATGACATGGTCAGGCGGGTAAAAATATTTTCACCTATCAAGTGAACAAATTAACTAAACTAATAACGGAGTTTCAATCTGTTGCGTTGTTAAGACGCTTTCAATATCGGAATCAAGTCTATCTCCAATCATACCTCCAAATATCGCGACCATCTGATTTCAGCCAGACCGCTCCCTCAAAATCTGTGCGAAGTACTTCGGCACCACTGTCAGTCAACCGCTCCAGCACAACAGCAGAAGGATGACGGAACTTGTTTCTCTCCCCAACTGAGACAATAGCCATATCGGGATTAACAGTCTCCAGAAACGGCTGAGTGCTGCTTGTGATGGAACCGTGATGCCCTACCTTCAGCACTTCCGATTGCAGGAGTTCACCGAAAGGTAATACTACTTCATCTCCCTCCTCTTCCAGATCACCCACAAACATAAAATCGCTTTCGCCGTAACTCATCTTCACTACGAGACTACTGTTGTTCACATTCGTCTCCTCAACAGAATAAGTACTGTCGGGATGGAGCAGAGTGAGCTGAAGCGGTGCAAAATTAGTGTCTATGTAGCCCGTCTGAAGGCGGCGATAAGTAACTCCCTTCTCTTCGACAGACTGCTGAATTCGAGCATAAAGACTGGATCCATAGCTGCCGTGAGAATCCCATATCTCATTGACATCAAACTCCTCCAGGATAATTTCCACTCCGCCGATGTGATCGCTGTGGGGATGGGACATGATGAGCAAGTCTATCTGACCTACTCCAAGATTCTTCAATACTGGCACCACTATCCTCTCTCCCATATCACGATTCCAATTCTTGAATCCTGCATCCACTAGAATGGTCTTGATTCCCGAGTCTGTTGGAACGCGCACAATGGCGCCATCACCTTGTCCCACATCGAGAAAAATGACGTCCAGCTCATTCTCTTCCAGCGCCCACGGCCAGATGATGAGACAGGCACCGGCAAGAGTTGGAAATAACGCTTTCCGGCGCAGCTTCTTCCGAAAGAAAATGAACAGTGCGGTAATAAAACAAGCATAGAGCAATATGTTTGTCCACGAAGGAGCTGAGGTCTCGATGTAAGAGTATGACTGACCACCTAACTGATGCGTCATCCAAAAAATGATTTCGCTCAGCAGCCAGATACAATTTCCGAATGCTGCGCCGACATAAGGGATCCAACTGCCGAGGAGCATAATGGCAAAACCCAACGAAGCGATTACACCAATTACCGGAACTATGATAATATTGGCTGCCAGGGAAATTATGGGAATCCGGTGGAAAAAACTCCATGTAAACGGCAGCGTACCTATTTGTGCAGAAACCGACACCAGAAAAAGAGCCCAAACACCCTTAAGGAGTGGATTCTTGATAGTGTTAACTCGTAATCTTTCCGGCAGTACCTGATCAAACTGATTGTAGAAAAAGACGATGGAGATGACAGCGGAGAATGACATGAGAAATCCCAGATCAGTGAGGTAGTTCGGATCATAAGCTAACAGAATAAGAGCAGCTGCAGAGATGACATTCCACAAATTGGCTTTGCGATAAACAAGCGGCGCAAAAACATATAAGCCAGCCATAATCGTCGCTCGCCAGACGCTCGCCTTCCCTCCTGATAGAATCGCATAAAATACCAGAAGCAGGACAATAATAATCTTCTCCATCCGCCACGGAACCGGCAAAAGCTTCACTAAAGCCATGACGATGATAAGGACGTATCCTACATGAAGACCTGACACAGCCAATACGTGGATCACTCCAGTATCCACAAAATCCTGCTTAATATCTCCTGGTACTTCTTCTCGGAGTCCGAGAATGAGGGCAGACATAAGCTTACCGGCATCTCCTCCTACGGTTTCATAAAAGAGATCACGAATATTCATCCTGAGATCGTAAATGATGGATGTAAATGAGAATCTTTCATTTACAGTTACCAATGAAACCTCATCCCCTTCCAAAAAGACCTGAGCCCAAGTATTCTGCTGCTTGTAGTATTTTTGAAAATCGAACTCCCCGGGGTTCCTCGGTGATGATATATCCCGCCATTCTGCAGCTACATCTACTTTATCGCCCATAGATGCAATAAAATCGCTTTCAGTATAAAGGTTAACTTTAACAGGTTCTTTTATTATCACATTATTACTTATGATACTATCAACAGATACGGTATACCTGAAGCCTCTCTCGGTTTCACTGATTTTGGTAATCTCGCCAGAAAACCTCACTACCTCGCCATTGAGCTGAGACAGACTGTCTTCAACTTGAGCTGAATGCCATTGACTGCTTGCCATCCTGAGTATTCCTCCGGACAGCACCAGGAGAAATATCAGGACTTCTGCTTTTTTAACTTTCGGGAGTAGCGTTAGAAGGAGAAAAGTAGAGGTGAAAGCTAAAGATAACCAAAGGGGCAGTTGGATTATCTTTTGAAAGAAGATTCCTCCAGAGAACAGTAAAGCAAAAGGCGCCAATGGTGCCTTTGTGAATAGTTGTTTATAATTCAATTGAACTTTCCATAATAAATCTCTTGGAGAAGAATTCTCGACAGGACGTACGTGTATTTTTCACCTGAAAATACCTCTATGGTTTGATGTTGATTTATGAGTATGAACGATT
>CAZHRR010000177.1:2272-4335 GCA_964534955.1 uncultured bacterium | reverse complement strand
GGTGCACTGTTTGAAAATTTTGCAATAAATATGTTTCAATCAAATATCCACTATTTTAAATCGCCGTATAAAATGTATTTTTGGAGGAATTATAAACAGGCAGAAGTTGATTTGGTTTTGGAAAACAGTGAGACAGGAAAATTGAACCCAATCGAAATAAAATGGACAAAAAATAAAAAGCCGTCCCGTGCGTTTCGAAATCAATATGAAAGCAAGATTGAACAAGAGTATTGCGTGAATAAAGAAAATTTGTGGAGATATATTTGAGAAAACCTGATAGAATGAACAGGAGGAGAACTGGAACCTAGTTTGATAATTGACTCAATGGCAGAGGAATAGAAACTTATCTAACAGCAGAGCTAATATGCACATTCTAATAGTTGACGACGAACGAAACATCCGCTTTACTCTCCGGGATATTCTCGAAGACGAAGGTCATAAGTGTACTCTCGCCGAATCAGGCGAAGAGGCACTACGAATATTGGAAGAAGCAAGCCCCAATCTGATTATCCTCGACATTCTGCTTCCGGGAATGGACGGCATTGAGACGTTCCAACGAATCAAGGAAAACGCCCCTGAGGTTGACGTCATCATGATCTCCGGACACAGTGATATCGAGACTGCTGTCAAAGGGGTAAAGCTGGGAGCATACGACTTTCTGGAAAAGCCCCTCTCCATGGCCAAGCTTCTCACCGCTATCCGGAATGTGGAAGAGAAACAGGCGCTCCTTAATCGCCTTCAACAGGACGAGGCCGAACGATTCTCCAAATATGAGATAGTTGGTGAGTCGCCCCAGATCAAAGCTGTCCAAAAGACTATTGATCAGGTAGCACCTACTAATTCTCGTGTCTTCATCCGCGGTGAAAGCGGCACCGGCAAGGAGCTGGTCGCCTACGCCATCCATCACAAGAGCTCCCGGAAGGATAAGCCGTTTATCACCTTCAATTCTGCTGCCATCCCTGACACTCTTGTGGAAAGCGAGCTATTTGGCTACGAAAAAGGGGCTTTCACCGGCGCTGAATCACAGCGACAGGGAAAGCTGGAGCAAGCCCATAGCGGGACTCTTTTCCTTGACGAGATCGGTGACATGGATGTCGTCGCCCAGGCGAAAATACTGCGTGTTATACAGGAAGGCACATTGGAGCGGGTCGGAGGTCGGGAGAACATCAATATTGACGTGCGCATTCTCGCCGCCACCAACAAGTACATTGAGCAGATGATCGCTGACGGAACCTTCCGGGAAGACCTCTTCTACCGGCTGAACGTGGTCCCCATTGAGATTCCGCCGCTACGGGAAAGAGAAGGCGACATTAATCTCCTGACTAAACATTTCCTGAACTACTTTGCCGCAGAGCTCAAGATGAAGCCAAAGACATTTGGTGATAAAGCTGTAGAATTATTGAAGAACTATCACTTCCCCGGGAATGTACGAGAGCTGCAAAACCTTATTGAACGACTTTACATTACCGTCCATGGGAAGACTATCAGCGGGCGGAGCCTGCTGGCACACCTCTCACCGGAATCATCAAGCCGGGACTACCCCTTCCTCCATACCCAATCTTTCCGTGATGCTAAAAAACAATTCGATGCATACTACATAGCGGAGCAGCTGAAGCGCTATAGCTGGAATATCAGCCGGACAGCCGGTGCATTGGGGATGCATCAACCAAATCTATCGCGGAAGATCAAGGAACTGGGAATCAAGAAGCCGGGGGCGTAAAGAACAATCATGGCAGAGATTCACAGAAATGATATATTTAAGATGATAAAACAGTGTCTTCAACAACCGTTACGCTTCTGTAACCATATTTAGTACTACAGACAGGGAGGAGCTGCATCATGAAAGTTAACAACACCAGATTGTCTTTGGGGCCAACGATGCTGTTGGCATTGACGGTTTTCTCACTTCTCGTCTCTTCAGGCCGGGCAAGTGAGATCGATATCCCCTACGAGAAATATGTACTCGACAATGGCCTGACGCTCATCGTACATGAGGATCACAAAGCACCCATAGTTGCCGTAAACGTCTGGTACCATGTAGGATCGAAAAACGAGAAACCGGG
>CAZHRR010000177.1:0-2172 GCA_964534955.1 uncultured bacterium | reverse complement strand
TGGATTGCCAAGATGGAAGGGACTCACCGGCAGATTGCCCAGGACAGAGTTCCTCTCCCGCGCATTTATAAGGTGTGGAATGTACCCGAATGGGGTTCGGCTGACGCAGACTACTTACGCCTTGCAAGCAGCATTCTCACATCAGGAAAAAACTCCCGCTTGTACAAACGACTTGTGTACGAAGATCAAATTGCCACCGATGTCTCAACCTTTCTGGATGCCCGAGAGATTGGCGGACAGTTTTACATAACGGCAACAGCTCAGCAGGGCGTTGACCTGAAAATTGTGGAAGATGCCATTGACGAAGAATTGGCTAAGTTCTTGAAAAAGGGGCCTTCACGTAAAGAGGTTGAGCGAGTACAAACTCGCTCTCGAGCTAGATTTATCCGGGGAATTGAACGTATCGGCGGGTTTGGTGGGAAATCTGATATACTCGTTCGAAACGAAGTGTTTGGCGGGCGACCTGACTTCTATAAAACGACTATGGACCGAATCAACTCTGCGACCAGAAAAGATATTCTGGAAGCAGCACAGAGATGGCTGTCAGATGGCGTGTACATTCTGGAAATTCACCCCTTCCCGGATTACTCCACGATTGAAACAGACGCAGATCGCTCCAAACTTCCTGAGACGGGAGAGTTCCCGAAACTGGTGCTCCCCGAGCTGCAGCACGCCACACTTCCAAACGGACTGGAGATTATCTTGGCGGAACGCCACGATATTCCCGTGGTGAATTTCCGCCTTGTTGTAGATGCTGGCTATGCGGCGGATCAATTCGGCTTGGCGGGCACTGCCAGCATGACCATGTCCATGCTGGATGAAGGAACGAAAAGCAGAAGGTCTCTTGAGATCAGCGCCGAATTGGATGAGCTTGGAGCAAGTCAGGGCGCCTGGGCTGACCTTGATGTCTGTTCTGTATCCCTCTCAGCACTGAAAGAAAACCTGAAAGAATCTTTGGTAATCTACGCAGACGTTCTTCTCTATCCTGCTTTCCCTGAGGCAGAGTTGGAGCGGCTTAAGAAGCAGCGACTGGCTGGCATAAAGCAAGAGGAATCTCGCCCCATGTCCATGGCTTTTCGCCTTCTGCCCAAGCTACTTTATGGAGAGGGTCACGCCTACAGCAATCCTTTAACCGGAACCGGAACAGCAGCGACAACAGAAGCCATGACCCGTGAGAATCTTATGGAATTTCATCAATCTTGGTTTCAGCCGAACAATGCGTCTCTTATAGTCGTCGGAGATGTGACGGCAGAAGAGCTCGTGCCGATACTGGAGAAGACCTTAGGCGGGTGGGAACAGACAACGGAAGTGCCGGAAAAGAATTTGTCAGACGTGCCCATGCCTAATGAACAGACCGTCTACCTGATTGACAAGCCCGACGCCGTTCAGTCGGTAATTATTGCCGGGCACTTGGCGCCGCCTACAAACAATCCGGATGAAATCGCCATTGAAACCATGAACTCCATATTAGGCGGGACATTCACATCGCGCATCAACATGAACCTGCGGGAGGATAAGCATTGGGCTTACGGAGCCCGGAGCCTCTTCTGGGATGCCAAGGGTCAGAGGATATTCTTCGCCTATGCACCGGTACAGAGTGACAAGACAAAGGAATCGATGCTGGAACTGAACAATGAGCTGCGCGGCATTCTGGGCAATCGTCCGGCGACCAGAGAGGAACTCACCAAGGTACAGAAAAGCCAGACCTTGAAGCTCCCGGGAAGATTCGAGACCATGAGGGCAGTTTCCGGTGCTATCGTGGAGCAGGTGAAGTTTGGCATTCCTGAAAATTACTACGAAACCTACCCCGGTCTGGTGCGCGGTCTGCAGCTAACTGACATTTCTGAGGCTGCCAGAAAAGTGCTCTACCCCGACAGGCTCACATGGCTTGTAGTGGGTAACCGAGAGGAAATTGAAACAGGTATTCGGGACCTCGGTTTAGGAGAACTCCATGTTATCGATATTACGGGAGAACCTGTAGATTAGTGAGAACAACCGCTGACAAGCGGCCAGAGTTAGGATAGACAATCCGGGAAATACTGTTTGACTCCTGGAGTTTTCACCTTGAATTTCTTCTTTAGCGAAATAAATCCACCACCTTCTTTACGTGGAATTTGAACTCACCCTCGGTCCCTCTCTTATAAAGAGAGGGATGCATAAACCGTTGTTTTT
>CAZHRR010000176.1:0-4452 GCA_964534955.1 uncultured bacterium | reverse complement strand
AATTTGATATAGAGTTTAGTAAATAGTGTAAATGTTTTTGTGAATCGTTATACTATTGTGTCCATCAAGCGGATGATGGGCTCTGAGCATAGAGTCATCGTCGGTGAGAGCGAGTTTACGCCGCAGGAGATATCCGGCTTCATTCTGGGCAAGATTAAGAAAGACATACAAGATAAGCTTCAACAAGCAGTTTCGAAGGTGGTTATTACCGTCCCGGCTTATTTTGATGACAATCAGAGGCAGGCGACCATTGAGGCCGGGAAGCTCGCTGGTTTCGACGTGATGCGGATTATCAGTGAACCGACTGCAGCAGCTCTCGCCTATGGACTTCATCGAGAGGATATCCACAACATTCTGGTGTGGGACTTGGGAGGAGGAACATTTGACGTATCCATTCTCGAGCTGGGCGATGGAGTTTTTGAAGTCAAAGCAGTCAATGGTAATACTCATCTGGGGGGAGACGACTGGGATCAGAAAATAGTCGAGCATCTTATTGAGAGAATCAGAAATGAAGAAGGCATTGATATAACCGAAGATCGACCGAGTCTGCAGAGGCTTAAAGAGGCAGCCGAGAAGGCCAAGATCAAGCTTTCCAGCCGAGAAATTACAAGAATCAGGTTACCGTTTGTTTCTGGTAGAGTAGAGTTCCAAACTGAGCTGACCCGATATAAGTTCAATGAACTGGGGAAAGATATTCTCCGAAAAATGGTGGAGCCGACGAAACAAGCGATGGCCGATGCGAGATTAAGTTCAAACAATATCGACAGGGTTGTTTTAGTTGGAGGATCTACTAGAATGCCGGCAGTTCAAAACCTGGCAAAGGAACTCTTCCAGAAGGAGCCCTACAGGAAGATTAATCCAGACGAAGTTGTGGCGATTGGGGCGGCGGTGCAGGCGGGGATACTGCTGGGCGAGATTGAGGATGTTGCCCTGGTAGATGTCACCCCCCTTTCCATGGGCATTGAAACGCAAGGAGGTATTTTCGCCAAACTCATCGAGCGAAACAGTTCCATTCCCATATCAGCTGGACAGATCTTTACAACGGCTAAAGATAATCAAGCTCAGGTCGATATCCGCATCTTCCAGGGAGAGCGGGCCCTCACTATGGACAATATCTACTTGGGGGAATTCATACTGGAGGATATCCCTCTCGCCAGGAGAGGAACGCTCCAGATTGAAGTCACCTTTCATATCGACCAGAACGGGATTCTCTCTGCATCAGCGCTCGATCTCCATACCGAAATCGAGAAATCTATCGTGCTAAAGTCCTCCCAGCGGATGACAGAGGATCAGATCAACAGAAGTATCAAGGAAGCGGAGCGATATTCTGAAGAGGATGAGAAGCAACGGACATACATCCAGTTGGGAATACAGGCTGAGAATATGATTGCTGCCGCAGAGGTGTTTGTCGAGGAAAATGAAGAATCATTGAACCAAGGAGACGTGGCTGTAGTTCGGAAGTGCATCTTTGATGTACAAAATGCTCTGGCAGGTGGCGATCCGGATGAAATCGAACTGACAACGAAAGAACTGAAAAAATGTTTACAGTCAGTTTCTGATCAGGTTAAGCGAGTACTCTCTGCAGTTGATGTTCAAGTTCGTGTTGGGGTATAGTGAACCATGAGAGAGAAACGCAAAATCACGCTCCCCCTTCTCCCCAGCGAATCAATTATTCTCACTGATCAAGCTTTTATTAAGAGTAACCGCCGTAGCGGCTGGAAACCCGGCCATCTCTCCCTTACTAACCAGCGGCTGGTTCTCCATCAGCCTGAACGGAATATCTTCTCGACCTCGCTTGATGATGTCTCAGCGGTTGGAACTGAGAAGAAAGGCTTTATTCTCAGGAGTGTGGATGCCCTTACTCTTTCTGTTCATAATTCTATCGGCTTGGGTGCATTAAAAGTTTGGATAATGGTGAAAGAACCGGAGAAGTGGCAGAAGGCGATCTTTGGTCTTACCAGACTTCAGGTCTCTGAAGCGGATATCGAGAGGGTTGCCAGTGAGCTCGATCCAGAGAGTAGGGCTATTCTGTCTCACATTGCGGAAAAACGCCACGCCACCATTCAGGAGCTTGCCAGCCTCTATGATGTTAAGAATCATATGGAGGTACTGAATAGAATCAGGAAAGTCATCAATCCTCTCAGTGAGAAGTTGATTGGTTATCCCATGCTGGTGTTTGAACGGTCGAAGACTGATGCAGTCACTAGCGAGAAGATTCCGTTCAGTTGGTGGGTTATTGGTAATGCTGCAGGGAAGACAGAATCGGTTGAGCCGTTGATGGATCTTTTTGACGAGGAGGATCATATCGTCTTTGTGATGGAACTGAAGAGTGTTCATGAAGATGACATCGAGCTGAAGATAAATGGTAACCGTCTGCAACTCTCCTGTCAATCTGCCCATAAGCACTATGCTGAAGATATTCTCCTTCCTTCGAATGTGGATCCATCGACTGTTAAGAAAAAGTATCATAACGGAATACTGGAAGTCAAGCTGCAGAAGAGTCTGGCCGAGAACACTCACTAAGAAGAGTAAAGTTCTGTACACTATCTCCCCAATATATGGCCAAGCGTCTTCAGGAACAAAGTGAGCTACAAAAACAGCGGCAGAATAGAGCCAGACTGGCACCGGGTTTCCTTATAGCCGTAAACGAACTGGTAAGTCCGCCTTTTCACCGTAACGTTATCTTTGTTATCGAGAACGATACTGATGGAAGCATGGGTTTGGTTTTGGGCAATCCGTCTGGTCACTCCGTAGCGGAACTAAATCAGGCGCTCAGGACTTCCCAGCGAAGAGAGGAGGAAGTGTTCATTGGAGGACCTTTAGATCTATCATGTGCCTTCATTCTTCATGATGATCAATATGAAGGAACAGATACCAGAAAGCTGACAGATGGTATAGCCCTCAGCACCAGCTTGGATAGTATGAAAGTGATTTCTGAAAGTAAGATGCTCACATTCCGGTGTTTCATTGGTTATACTGGTTGGGGACCGGGGCAGTTGGAGGCGGAAATTGCTGACGGGAAGTGGGTACCGATTCCTGTAGTAACTGAGCTGGTTTTCACCGACGAACCGGCAACCCTTTGGGAAAGTGTCCTGGAATATGAGGGTATAGATCCTATGTCACTTGCTCCCGGCAGCATTGAATAGTGCCAATTGAATAGATCGATTGGAACAAGCAAGGTCATGGTTTGAATCCTGTGCCTGCTAACTATTCTTTCCCGACCTTTCGTTGTAAATTCACGCCATGTCTTTTGAGCAAAAAACCAAAGATTCCCTGTTCAAATGGGCCATCTTTCTTGCTGCCTTCACGGTTATCTATAATGTCGTGGAAGGAATCGTAGCAGTTTATTTCGGAGCCGAAGATGAGACTCTGGCTCTGTTCGGTTTCGGTTTGGATTCCTTCGTAGAGGTGATTTCGGGTGTAGGTATCTGGCACATGGTCCGACGTATGCGAAGAGATGGCGATGATCACCGGGACCACTTTGAAAAGCGGGCGCTGCAGGTTACGGGGACTGCTTTTTACCTATTGACTGCAGGGTTAGTGATCACCGCAGGGTTGAACCTGTATGCTGGACATCATCCGGAAACAACACTTTGGGGAGTGATTATTGCAGTGATCTCCATTTTGGTTATGTGGTGGCTCATTCGTGAGAAAGTAAAGGTTGGGACTCTTCTAGAATCAGATGCCATTATCGCTGACGCCAGATGTACCAGGGCGTGTATGCAGCTATCGGCTGTTCTCCTTGTGTCCAGTGCAGGTTTTGAGCTGACTGGTGTGGGCAGTCTCGATGCCATCGGATCCATTCTGATTGCGTGGATCTCCTTCCGGGAGGGACGGGAGTCGTTCGAGAAAGCCCAAGGGAAGGTGTGTGATACTTGCAACAGCCAGAATGCAGTGGAGTGAATGACAATTGTCACAGACTCCTCGGAGATGATTTTTCCGCAGGATGTTGAGTATTATTTAATATTAGACTAAGAAAGGAAGTATGTTTGATGACAGTCAAATATTAATGCGATTTCTGAATACGACACGTATTACGAGCTTGTAAAGCGTTTATTTTTCAAACCAATGTTGGTAAATTCTAATTACGAAAGTGCAATATGATAGAACAGATAACATAAATTTCACTTGAAGTAATTAATTATGGATACTAAAAATAAAATCTGTAAAAATTGTGGCTTTGCGCTGACCACGATAAATTATACTGCAAACACAGTAGAACAATGGACTCTTAACGGAGATGCTTGGGAATGTGTTGCAAGAAACACGTTGGTTGACGACCCTGAACAAGAAGTTTTCTGTCCCGAGTGTGATAGTATAGTTGGAACAGGAAAAGATTTTGGTTTCTAATATGAAGGGCAAGGTGTTAAATAAAGAGATTAATATCATCAACTACAATTACGCTACTATTAAGGTTACTTAGAGTACAATTTAAAAAGGATTACTCGCAAT
>CAZHRR010000175.1:0-4462 GCA_964534955.1 uncultured bacterium | reverse complement strand
GTTTCAGCAAATCGCGGGGCTCCTGTCTATGCTTCTGCTGATGGAAAGATTGTCCATGCTTCCTATAGCGGCAGTTACGGCAAAACGGTGAAGATAAATCACGGTCACGGCTATCAATCACTCTATGCACACATGAACAAAATTTACGTACGTTCCGGTCAAAAGATTAAGCGGGGGGATACTATCGGGGAAGTAGGTGCAACAGGTCGTGCCACAGGGCCGCACCTGCACTACGAAGTGCACTATTACGGCACCCCACAGGATCCTCAGAACTACTTTTTTACAGGACCTATAAAGTAGCAGTTTCAACTTTTTTCTTTAATCCTGTACTCGTTACCCAATTGCTCACATTCCCAACTTGACACTTCTCGAAGGCGGGAGTAACTTCCTCATTATGAAGCGGTATTTCATCGAGACTTATGGATGCCAGATGAATGTGGCGGATTCAGAGGTTGTGGCTGGTATCATGGAGCGTGAGGGCTATTCACGAGCTGAGCGTATCGACTACGCCCAGGCCATTTTTGTTAACTCGTGTGCTATCAGGGAGCATGCTGAGAATAAGGTACATTCTAGGTTGGGTGTTCTCGGTAAACTGAAAAGGAATAATCCTGATCTGCTCATAGGCTTGATGGGGTGCATGGCACAACATGTAAAAAACGAGATCCTCGAGAATAAGCCCTATGTTGACTTCATTCTCGGCCCGGACTCGTACCGCCGTCTGCCGGAAATTCTTCGTCGCCAAAAGACATTCGAAGAATCCATAGTAGATACACGCTTGTCGAAGTTTGAGGTTTACGAGGAACTATTTCCTTCAAGAGCAGACGGGATTAACGCATGGGTCTCCATCATGAGAGGCTGCGATAAGTTCTGCTCGTTCTGTATCGTACCGTTTACCCGGGGAAGGGAACGGAGCCGTTCTGTCGAAAGTGTGGTGAAGGAAGTTCAGCTTGCAGTAGACGAGGGATTCCCTGAGGTGACACTTTTAGGGCAGAATGTGAATTCCTATTCTCACGAAAGCACCCGTTTTCACGATCTGTTAGATGTGATAGCAAGGATTCCTGAACTGAAGCGGGTCAGGTTTACATCTCCTCATCCACAGGATGTGGACGATAACATGCTACTGGTTATGCGCGATCATTTCAACCTATGTAAATCCATTCATCTGCCGCTGCAGGCTGGCTCGAACCGGATACTTAATCTGATGAATCGCACCTATACCCAAGATGAATTTCTGAAACTTGTAGATCGCATTCGCACTGTTCTCCCTGGCTGTGGGCTGACTACCGATATTATCGTCGGTTTTCCTGGTGAGACACATAAAGATTTCGATGATACTCTGGCGGTGATGGAAGAAGTGAAATTTGATTCGGCCTTTACGTTCAAATATTCACCGCGTCCGGGAACGAAGGCGGCTGAATATGAAGAAATTGTTTCCGAAAAAGAAAAACAGGCACGTTTGGATGAACTAATTTCTCTTCAGAAACTGCATACACTGTTCAGAAATTCGCAGGAGGTTGGGAAAACCGTTGACGTATTGGTAGAGAAGGAGAGTAAGAAGTCACCCGATCAGTGGGCTGGCAGGACGGATAATAATAAGTGGGTTGTCTTTTTTAAAGAGGATGTCGAAATAGGAGAGATTGTTACGGTGACTATCAATGATGCTCTAGGTGTAACTCTTTTCGGTGAAATAGTAGAAAATCGGGAGAATACAGATGCGATTGTTTAAAGTTTTTTTGGGATTGCTTGTTGTATTGGGGTTTGTTCTCATCTTAATCCAGAATAAAGGTGAGGTAAGCGTTGACCTTCTCTTCGTTAAGTTCAGCAATGTTGAAATACCTGTTGTGCTGGTAGTAACCTTGGCTGTCGGTATTATTGTAGGGTTTGGAATTGCGGCAACATCTATTCTCACTTCTAAAAATGAAGCTCGAATCGCAAAGATTGAGAATCGTCGTTTGACTGGAGAACTAAACTCACTCAGGAACATTGCAGTTGACGAAGGGTTATTGGAAGTATCTGAGGAAGAAGAGGATAATTTCAATTGAGTCTTTTCTCACGTTTTATTAGTAAAAGCAAAGACAGCACAGCACTTTACATAGAGGCACTTGAGAATCTTGTCGCTGAAAATACGGAAAGGGCTCTTGCCAAATTACGTGAAGTGGTACAGTTGGACAGCAGTAATGTAAATGCCTATGTTCAATTGGCGGACATCCTCAGGAAGAGAAATATGATTGATCAGGCGATCAAGATTCATAGGTCGCTTACTATTCGGCAACGGCTTACCAAGGAGCAGAAAATTCTGATCTATTCCAGTCTTGCCAAAGATTATTTGCTGCTGGGGAAGACTTATTTAGCTCAAGAGAATGCAAAGAAGGTCTTGGAATTGCATAAGCGAAATGCTTGGGCATCTGATTTTCTGGTTCGTCTGGCAGAAGAAGAAAAAGATTGGGGAAAGGCAGATAAGCTGCTCAACAATATTGAAAAGTTATCTGGTGAAAAAGATGTTCGGAGACACGCTCACTATCGAATGATGTTTGGCAGGTCCAAAGAGTCTGAGGGTGATTTGAAAGGAGCACGGGAGGATTACCAGCAGGCTATCACCATCGATAGTACTTATGCTGACCCTTTTCTCTATCTTGGAAATCTTCATGAAAAGTCTAGCGATCTCGAAAAGGCTATTGATCATTGGAGAAAATTTGCCGAACTCGCACCATCTGCTGCTAAACAGGTGTTTGAGCGTTTGGAAAAATCGCTGTTTCAACTGGGAAGATATGGTGAAGCAGAAGATTTTTACCACGATGTCATGACACGCAGCACAAATGACATGGATGCTCTGATTCGTTTGGTAGATGTTCTTCAAGCGAAGGGTGATCACGAGCGAGCAATGGGAATAGTGGATGATGTATTGGCGAGAAACCGCCGTTCGATTCGCGCCCGGCTGGCAAGGCTTAAAATTTCCCTGCGAAAAGTACACCAAGAGCAGCTATCCGCAGAGGTGGATAAAATTGTAGAGCTTATTCCTTCCGGGAACGGTCAAACCAGAAGACCCGCTTGAGGAATCCATAATTCAATGATTCGTATTGCGAGAATACTTTTATCTATTTCGGTTTTGATGATGTCTACTGCTGTCCTGCCCCAGAATCTAACTCGTTATTTTGAGTTGATGGAGGAAGGAAAACTCTCTGAAGTCCGTTCGGATATTGATCAATTGTTGGATCAGTTTCCAAATCATGCAGGGGTTATGTTCTTGTCGGCCCTGACACAGGAGCGGGCTGAAGATGCTGTAATGGCGTATAAGAAGCTCATCCAAAACCATCCCAACAGCAAATATGCAGATGATGCCATGATGAAGGTAGGTGAATATCTTTATGCTCGAGGACTATACACACAGGCTAGTGCACAGATAGCAAAAGTTCCACGAGTCTACCCACGTTCTGAACATGTTCAGAGGGCTATTGATCTTCAGATAAACTCTCTGCTGGCTATCGGTGAAAAGGACAGTATTGCATCTTATGTAGCAACCTATCAGAAGGATTTCCCGGCTCTTGATTTCAACTATAATTTGGAATCAGGAGAGCCCTTGGTAAATAGGCCAGTGGAAATAGTAGCTGGTAAAGAATCAAGTGGAGAGCTTTCTTCCGCAGTTGTCACACCGTCTCCATCGCTTGCAAAGATGAGTGAGAATTTGTCTAAAGAGGTGACTGTTGCAACTCCGAGACCATTTGTAGTTCAAGTGGGTGCATACGGTTCAGAGGTGAATGCTCTGCGTCAGAAACAGCGGTTGGAGCAGGCCGGATATGAAGTGGAGATATGGCCAATATCAGTTGGGGGGAATCAATTACAAGCTGTCCAGATCGTCCGCTTTGAATCAAGAAAAGAAGCCACTCAGATAGGCGATCGTCTTAAGAAAAACTTCGGATTCAATTACATGGTGACTAAGCGTGAGGAGTGATCCTTCTACATTGCATTACCTGTCTGCGCTGGTGCTACGACAGACAGGCGAAGGACAGGTTGATGAGTAGTAGAGTAGAAACTGGTGAATAGTGTCTTGTGGAGTGCTGATTACCAATAACCAGTTACCATTAACCAGTAACTAAGATTGGGAATGATCCATCTTCATTTCATTACGATGGACGAGGAGAGGAAAAATCATAAGCCAGTGGATTGAACAATAGTAAGTCATTGGTTTATTTGATAAATATAGTTTTGGGAATGATTGCGAGGCTGGTGCCCGCCGCGGTCTTCAAAACCGTTGAGACGGCGGAGAGTCGTTTGCTGGGTTCGATTCCCAGGCGTTCCCGCAAACTCAGAGGTGAGTTCTCCCGAAGGGACTCCTTTGGAGGATTCTCACGCGTTCCCGCAAACTCAGAGGTGAGTTCTCCCGAAGGGACTCCTTTGGAGGATTCTCACGCGTTCCCGCAAACTCAGAGGTGAGTTCTCCCGAAGGGACTCCTTTGGAGGATTC
>CAZHRR010000174.1:263-4487 GCA_964534955.1 uncultured bacterium | reverse complement strand
GAGCACCTCAGAGAACCACAGAGGAAATCATGGTAAAAGAAAAGGATAAGGAGTGTAGAATGAGTAGAGAAAATTGGGTGCTGAGGAGAAAGAATGAGTGGTTAGTAGAGTGATAAAATCGACTATTTACAAAGTAAAATGAAAAGTAATAAGTGTGAAGTAATAAGTAGGAAGTAAGAAGTGCTCCGAAGGAATCCCTATGGGAAAAATGGAAAATGAGAAAGACTGAGGCGAAGGATTAATGAGCCATTTATTTGAAAATTTGGTGTTATTTTTTGCTGAAAAAAGAAGATTGGGAAAAATAGATTTGTCAATGATTGTAAAGGATGGAATCAATGGTTAGTTCAATTGATAAAAAAATAATTACTGACTGTGCTAAAAAGTATGGGGTAAAATCAATCATTCTGTTTGGGTCTTCATTAAGGAAAGAAAAACCTCATGACATAGATTTGGCAGTAAAAGGAATACCACAAGATAAGTTCTTTTCTTTTTACGCTGAATTATATCGTAAATGTTCTCTGCCTGTCGATTTGGTAGATTTATCAACAAAATCAATGTTTAATAATTTGATTGAAAGAGATGGGGAGATCATTTATGAGTGATTTATCAGAAAAAATACGAGCAGAGATTAATAATGTTGAAATGACTTTGGGCAAATTGGATTCTGTTCTCGAAGTGAAAGAAAAGGGGGTTCCAGAATTAGCAGCATTAGCCATAATATTGCAGAACTTTTACAATGGTATTGAAAATATCCTGAAACAAATTCTTCTTTCTCAAAATGTGGTAATTGATAAAACACAGAATTGGCATAAAGAATTGTTAGAAAGTGCTAAAAGTGAACAAATCTTGTCAACAAAACTCACGAATGAACTATACGAATATTTAATTTTTAGACACTATTTCATACACGGCTATGCTTTACAATTGGAAGAAATTCCATTGACAAACCTCACGGATATAATCTATTCGATATGGGATGCATTTTATCAGAAGTTCAACCTTATTATAGTAATTAGTGGCATGGAATTGGTACTCCTATATGTTTATTCTCCAACATCTTACAGATCCAGTACGCTCATTCTTACTTACCGGCGCAAAACTTCCTACAGTACGTCCTCATTCTTCGTGAGCCCGCCTGCTCACGAAGGGCGGGCAGTCAGGCGGGAATTTCTAACAATGTTCAGATAGTCGCATGAGAGTGAAATTATACTCCTGAGCCCAACAAACAGAAAAAGTAAATGATGTTAAAATCGTATTCTAGACTAAGACTATTTCACATTCGTAGGATTCTTCATTTCCTGGCGATATCATGTGCCTTTTTATTCACCGCCTGCGGACCCAAACCCCACAGCGAGTCGGAAGTTTCTCCTGAGGATGCCATGGCGCAAGCAGAAAAGGGATTTACGGAGCTTAATGCCGAGGTAGGTGAAACTGATGTAGAGAAGGACTTAACCGGAATTGCAGCTGAAGCTTCCGGTGAAGTTACCGAGATGGAAACTTTTGCAGAGCTGGACGCGAAGGAGATGATCAAGTACGAAACCGGCAGGCCAGGCTGGATCGAGGTTCCTGTAAGCGAGGTATTCTCTGAGAGTATATCTAATCATGAAGCCAGGGAAAAACTTTTAAACTTGGCACGAAACAAAGCAGTAACATTGAAAGTCCCGCGGACCGTGGAAGTAGCCTCCCTCCTGACGGATGTCATGAGCGAATCCGCCGGCCGGGCTTACGAACAGACGGCGTGGTCGGGATTCTTCAAGAGTACCGTCTCGGGAGTAATCACGAAGGAAAAAATCGTGGCTGAATCAAATCCCGTCTATCTGAAAGGAAAGAGCAGCTTCGAGAAATCGCTCACTTTAAAGGCGTACGTAGAGCCGGTGAACGGTAATCGCGATCCGGGATTTACCGTCAAAGCCGAGCTAGTCGACAACACTCTCTCCTCCGGCGACGAACTCGCCTTTTCGCTGACGCCGACTCAGGACAGCTATCTCTACGCCTTTAGCCTCATGGCGGACCACAGTGTGCTGCTGGTCTTCCCCAACGATTATATGCCGGAGAATCACCTGAGCGCTGGTGAGACAGTGCAGATTCCTGATCCCAACATGCGGGGTTACGTCCGGTTCCGAGTGGGGACCATGTTCGGTGAGGAGCTGACTACAGAGTCAATATATGTAGTCTGCACCAAAGATCCCGTAACCGTGGCAGACAACCTGCCTCGCATCGGAACTGGCATACCGGCTTCTGGTGACAGCAAGAGCTTCATCGAACTGCAGCGATGGCTAACCAACATCCCCTTGGACCGGCGAGTAGAGAAGAATTTGATTTATCATGTGGCAAAATAATTGACGATTGATAGTTGTCCACAGGACTCTGTGAGAAGTAAGAAGTATGAAGTAAAAAGTGAGAAGTGAGAAGTAAAATCATAAATCGTGCACAGCGCACAGCGTCCTACTGACATCCTGAGGATAAATTAAAAAATGGAAAGGGTGAGTTCAATCACCCTCGAACATTTATCATGATAGAGTGTTTAAAGTCTCATAAACAGCGGCTGGATGCGGGTCTCCCCCGCTCCGACCATAAAACAATCAACAAGGAGGAACGTGACAGATGAAATATCTAACCCTGACATTAACAGCGGCTATAATCCTTACCAGCTGCGGCGGACCGAAATCCAGTTCCGGCAGTACAGAGGCAGGTTCCTTTGCTGATGCTCCAAAGTGGTTCATGAAGCCTCCCACATCAAGTGATATGATCTACGCCGTGGGAGCCGCCAAGAAGCAGAATCCTTCCCTGGCGTTAAATGCAGCAACCCAGCGGGCTCGAGACGAGATTGCCCGCTCAGTGACTGTAAAGGTCCAGAACATGATGAAGGATTTCATGCAGGAATCTGGCGTAGGTGAAAATGCACAGGCTCTGGAATTCACAGAATCCGTCTCAAAACAAGTAGCTGATGTATCATTAACAGGATCCGTGCGAACCAAAACAGCTACCGGTAAGGATGGTACTATCTATGTACTGGTGGAGTATTCATTAGACGGTGCACGACAAGCTGCTCTAACAGAAGCTAATAAACAGGAAGCTCTCTATAATGAATTCAAGGCGGATCAAGGCTTCAAGGATCTGGAAGAAGCTATCCGTAACATGAAATAGCGCTTCGATCGAAAACTATTTCTCAAAACCCTCCCAGACGATTTCCTGTGATGTTCGGAAGGGTTTTGTTTATTTCATCACGTCAGATTAACCGGAGGAAATCATGTACTTTACCTACCACATCTCATTCGATAACATCCCAGAATGGTTCACTTACCTGCGTAAACCCTTAGGACTTACCGCTGTTGGACTCAATCTCGTTCGTGTACCAGCCGGAAAGGGGTACACTTTCATGCACCGTCACGAACGGCAGGAAGAGGTCTATATCATCCTGCGCGGGAGCGGTTTGATCCATATTGAAGGTGAAGACATTTTACTTTGTGAGGGAGATATAGTCCGAGTGGCTCCGGGAGCACTTCGAGCCGTCAAGGCGAGCGACGACACCGATTTAATTTTGCTCTGCGCAGGAGCGGAAGAAAGTGATTATGCCGCAGATCCCGACTCTGACCATCTAATGGAGGACGGTCTTCCGGACTGGGAGAATCTGCCGCCATGGTACGAAGGTAATGAGAAAATCCGTGAGCTGAACGAGAGGATAAGAGCTTCCCGTAAACAGACATAGGAGAAAGAGCACCCTGATAAATCCTCTTGTTGCAGTCAATATAAAACATATTGTATTTATTAAAAATGGCTGTAAATTTTCTGATGAAGTGCAAGAAGAGTAACGGGTGAGTACACGTTTGTGAATAAGATCCTCTATTTAGGTATCGAAATTTCCACTGTAGTTCTCCCTTTCCTTCAAGCAGTAAGTTGGCAAGTAAATAACCAAATGGAGTACAATAAACATGTCAGAACGCCAAACTGGAACAGTCAAGTGGTTTGACGGCCGTAAAGGTTACGGTTTCATTACCACGGAGAGCGGCAGTGATGTATTCGTACATTTCTCGTCTATTGAAGGCGATGGCTTCCGTACGCTGGAAGAAAACACTGCGGTTGAATTCGAAGTCGTTGACGGCGAAAAGGGTCCTCAAGCTAAAGACGTAACACTCGTTAATTAGCAGGTCCCAATTCTGAGAGATCTGTATAAATCCAGACTCTTAGATAACGCTTTGACTGAACAAAAAAAGAAGGCGCCGA
>CAZHRR010000174.1:0-253 GCA_964534955.1 uncultured bacterium | reverse complement strand
TATCTCTACACTTCGTTACGAGATACAAGTCTTCATAAGACAAGCCCATTACTGTTAAAGGGCCTGCTCCTCGTAATGAAATGTAGAGGAGTAGCGGAAAAGGGATATCTCTACACTTCGTTACGAGATACAAGTCTTGATAAGAGACACATCACTATTTAAGGGCCTGCCAATCGTAGTGAGCGCAGTGAACGTAGATTGGTAGCGGAGGAGGGACTTGAACCCCCGACACGCGGATTATGATTCCGCTGCT
>CAZHRR010000173.1:0-4561 GCA_964534955.1 uncultured bacterium | reverse complement strand
CACCTCCAGAGTAATGCGCTGCGCACCTCGTAGGACGACCGCCTCTATGGGTTCACCGGCTTTCGCCTCCTGTAAGGCATACATGTAATCGTAGATGTTCTTGATCTCATTGTCACCTAATTTCACCAGAATATCACCTTTCTTCATACCACCTTTATCAGCCGGACTTCCCTTCCGGGCACCGGTGATTCTCATCCCTTTAACATCAGAACCGGCGTAGTCGGGAATAGTACCTAAAGTAACCGCAAATCCCCTGCGGCCACCGCGCTGCTCCTGCTGTACCTCAACAAAATCAGGTCGTTCTTCTCTGCTACCCAAGTCGACTAACACATCACGAACAAACTGCAGCACAAGCTCTTCTCCTTCGGCATTGATCCAGTACCAGTCGTCACTGGGGCGGTGGTAGTCCGTATGCGTTCCGGTGAAGATAAAAAGTACAGGAATATCCTTCACGTAGAACGACTGATGGTCACTGGAGCCATAACCTGAATCATCAAACTTAGGCTCCAGCCCAAATAGAGACGCTTTTTCAGCCACCATCTCCTTCCAAATAGAGGAAGTTCCTGCTCCTCCGGCTACAATCTTATTATCCTCCAGTCTGCCGATCATATCCATGTTCACCATGGTGATAATCTGCTCCCGCGGTACCGGTGGTTTTTCAGCAAATACCGTTGAGCCAAGGAGTCCTATCTCTTCCGCTCCAAAGGCTACAAAGATCAGACTTCGGGGCTGTGGATTTTCAGCAAACCACTCTGCTAATTCAATAACTCCTGCTGTACCTGAGGCGTTGTCATCGGCACCATTGTGAATGGCAACCGAGTCCTTAACCATGGAGCCTTCTCCACCCCAACCCAGATGATCATAGTGGGCTCCCACTACAATGTATTCCTCTTTCAATTTCTCATCTGTCCCTTCGACCCAGCCCACAACATTGGCAGATTTTGCCGGCACTTTCTCGATGTCGGTTTCGATCTCGGCAGCAGCAGGAACGGAGAAAGATGCTGATTCCATCCGCTCATTCAACTGCTCCTGTATTTCCTTGAGATCCATCCCTGCAAGCTTCACCAGTTCTTCAGCATACTTCAACGTCAGATAAACAACTGGAATCCCTACTGATACCCCCCGGTGACCAAAGCCGCTCTTCACCAGATAATTTTCATTCTCCTCGTCTACCGGACCGCTGGCGATTATAACTGCAGCTGCCCCTCTGTCCCGGGCCTTCATGGCTTTATACCGCAGGGATGAATAGCGGCTGAAATCGCCGTGAGGATTGGTACCATCGGGAGAGTACCTGAGGAGCAGGACAATTTTGCCAGATACATCCACATCTGCATAATCATAGTAGTCCAGACTGTCGGCAGTGATACCGTACCCGGCAAAGACAATTTCACCTGATACTTCTTCGCTGGCAGAGAAACCGAGAGGAACAAAATCCTTCCCGATATGGAGCCGTTCCTTACTGCCATCCTCGTAAATGAAGGTGAGGTTGTTATGCCTGCCTACTTTCACTCCACTGATAAAATCAAAGTACTGGCGATAAGATCCCCTGCGATCTCCCATGGGCTCTAAGCCCGCAGCCCTGAAATGGCTACTGATATAACGGGCAGCATTCCTGTCACCCATCTCACCGGCCCGGCGACCTTCGTAACGGTCATCAGCGAGAACTTTGATATGACCTAAAACTTCATCTGCAGTAATATCCACATTTTCCCTTGGTACACAGGCTGTCAACAAAACAACAGTAGTAAGAAATGTTAATTTTAGGTTTAGTTGCCTCATTATTTCCCCTTTATTGTATTTGCTGCTCTCAGCATCAAATGTGGATAATCCGAAATAATTCCATCCACACCCTGATTCAGGAGCCAGATCATTGCGGAATAATTGTTCACCGTCCACGCATTCAGGCGCATCCCCTTTTTTCGAACGTAATTCAGGAGGTCTTCAGTCACAAGATGAGATTCTGGATTAAGCATATCGGGATGCACCAGATTGATAAACCGTGGCTTTCTTAAAATCTTCGGGACTAGTTGATTGCTCCAAATATAGGCAGTAGGAATGCGCTTATCGAGTAATTTGATGCGCCAGATAACAAACGGATGAAAACTGGAGATCACAACACGATTATGAAGATTTTTCTCCCGGATCAATGTAACCAGCAGATCAGCTGTCCGCAGGCTAAAAGGTTTCTCGGACTTTATCTCGATATTCAGAAAAATCTCCTTCGGAAGTTCATTTACCACCTCCTCTAAAAGAAGGATAGGTGTAGGAGAAAATTCAGGAAACTTGAAACCCGCATCTATTCCACTCAATTCATCATAATCCATTTCGTGTATGTATCCTAAACCATCCGTCTCCCGTTCAAGGTCGTGATTATGCGAACAGACAATCCTGCCATCTCGCGTAGAGAGGACATCAATTTCCACGGCAGTTAACCCAGATTCTACGGCATGGAGAAAGGAGAATCGCGTATTTTCAGGGCGTGCCTTAGGCGAACCACGGTGGCCAATAAGGAGAGGACCATTTACGTAAAGACGAGAGGTGTCAAGAGGCCGCCAAAAGAATAGGTACTTTACCAGACCTCCCACCGCCAGGGTTATAATAATAAAAAAGAATATCATAATCCAGTTCAATCAGCGGGAGTCAGCACCAGCTGCCGGTATCCGGAATTCCGTATTACCTCTTCATTGAATAAAGTTGTGCGGTATTGACCCGAGTTGAAGATCTCGGCTTGATCGCTGTAGTGAGGACTTTTCGGTAAACCTGATTGACCAGTAGGAAGGACAATCTGTGTACTGTTCAAATCGCCCAGATCAACTGCCCTGCGTTTGGAGGGTCCATTTATATGGTCAAACGGTTCTGACAAACGATACTCACCGTTATTAACCGTGGTGGAATTTCCGCCGTTTGGAAATGGTCCCACATTAAATCCAAACAACCAGTCCATAATCTTGCTCTGTCTGCCAATGGAATGCGGATGCGTAAGTGTATGCACTCTTCCCCAGTCCCAGACATTTGGATCAGGACCAATCTGCTTTTCGATATCCCGGATACCTTCCTCAAGAGATTTGCGCAGGATCTCATCCATGGTTTCCACCTTCCCCGTGGTCCTCACATCATCCCAGACGCTGGATTGGCTGTTTTTCAGGATGAATCTAGTGCTCCGTAGCGACATCGGGGGGAAACTGAGCCAGCTCTCGTAGGCATCATCCCCAAGAAGATTCAGCTCATCAGCAAAGAGGTTTGCGAAAAGACGCATTAGGGCTGTATTGAAAACCGTGGCTGCCCTGGATGATCGGGAGTGTTCACCATCCCAGCCGGAGAGAAGTTCTAATGCTGTCTGAAGATTCTTATCATCTTCAAGCTGACGATCAGCAAAGGCTTCGATAAAATAAGTGGCGACTTCCCGGGCAAATGGTGAAGTCACATCCACCATAGCCTCCTTGGCATATTCCATTGTAACCGGTTCTGGCGTGTCAAGAATTTCCCACAGCCGCATGGCCCGGGACGGGTCCTCCCAAAAAGCCGAGATATAGTGTGAATAAGAATCATCCACAACCTTATTATTGGCAGTAATGATCAACCCATTCTCCGGGTTGGAAATAACAGGCATCTCTTCTGGAGGGACAAAACTGCGCCAATCGTTTCCGGGATCACTGCCATCAACCGGCACTAGTTCATTACCTTTGTCACGCATGGGAATCCACCCGAAGGGCCGCCAACCGATATTACCGGCCGTATCGGCGTAAACAACATTCTGGGCAGGGGCTGAGAAGAATTCACCAGCTTCCAGGAAATCCTCCCAGCCAGACATGAGGTTCAGTTTCATAGCGGCATACATTTCATCAGAGGTCGTCTCGTGACCTGTCCATCGCATAGAAACAACCTTGTTGCTTCCCTTTAATTGAGGATGTAAATCGGATACTACAGGACCGTGGACTGTCTCTCGAAAGACCACTACAGTATCCTCTCTGCTTTTAACGCTGATCGTCTCTTCCCACACATTCATTGGACGGTATTCGCCGTCATAAAGATAGAGATTTGGATTATCGGAGGAGACTTCCTCCTCGTAGAAATCAATGTCATCCACCATCAGATTGGTAAATCCCCAGGCCGCTGCCTCGTTTTGCCCAAGGATGATGAACGGCATCCCCGGGAGTGTTACACCACTGACATTGAATTTTCCGCCCGACAGATGCATTTCATACCATACCGCCGGCTGAGAAAACGGGAGGTGAGGGTCATTGGCAAGGATTGGCACACCCGTTGCCGTACGGCTCCCTGAGATAACGAAATTATTGGAGCCTAAGTGTTTGGCGTCCATGTGAATAATCTCTCTCAGCTTTTGATCCTCTGCTCTCATCGCTTCCCCCAGAATACTATAGAGCTTCCCCGGCGGCTGGATGAGGGGTTGTCCTGATGGATAGCGCAGCCAGAGGTCCCTGACCTTGTGTCGGCTAAGTGTACCGTCCATGAGCCTGGATAGTAGAATCTCTGCCTGCCAGCAAAAGGTAAGATTGTGAGCCATCATCCGGACGTAACCTGTGATATGCTTCGGTTGCCA
>CAZHRR010000172.1:0-4571 GCA_964534955.1 uncultured bacterium | reverse complement strand
GGCTGGGGTAAGTGATTACAACATCAGCTACACTTACTTTATGGACAGACACTAATTAGCTTGCCTGAATCTGACTGAGAGTGTTTAAATTAACGTCCTTTAATAACCAATTCTGAAGTAATCAACGTATGAAACTCACAAAAGCTCTTGTTGCCATTCTCACTGCGGCTATTGTCATTTACCGGATTTTCTGGTTTGATGATTCGGTTCCGCCAAAGCTCGTAGTCTATATCGTAGTGGATCAGATGCGCGAAGATACGATGGATCGTTTGGGTGACCTGTTCACCGGAGGGTTCCGGTATCTGATAGATAACGGTGTCTATTTCAGTGAAGCCCGGCATGCTCACGCTTACACATCTACACTGCCGGCTCATTTTTCGCTGGCTACGGGAGTCTATCCCGGGCGGGAAGGTCTGACCGGAAATTATGTATATGATCGTGAAGCCAACAAAATGTTCTATCCAGTTACCGATACACTTTCAAGAATTCTTAGCGGTACATCTGAGCCCATGTCGTATAGGAACATAAAAGTACTTACTTTAGGCGACAGATTGAAAGAAGCCGACAGCCAGTCGAGGGTCTTCTCAGTCGCGGGTAAAGACCGGGCGGCCATATTTCTGGGAGGGAAGCATCCGGACAGCGTGTTCTGGTTAAACGGCGGACCTGAATATATGACCTCATCATATTACATGAGTACTTACCCGGATTGGTTAGCGAAATTCAACAGCGGCCGCCCTGTGGATAAGTACTTTGGTACAGCTTGGGAACGGTTGATTCCTGATGAGAAACTCTACATTGAGCTGAGTCGGAAGGATGAGTTCCCCCCCGAAGCAAGTCCATACCGGGATGACCCCACGACTTTTCCCCACAGATTACCTTCTTACCTTGACGGGGAAGAGCCCAACTATGACGCTTTCTGGGATTTTCCGTGGGTGGACCATGTAACTGTTAATCTTGCAAAGCGAGTCGTTGAGAAAGAGCGTCTTGGCAGGGACAGGCATACGGATCTCTTATTTATAGGAATTTCCATGTCTGATGGTGTAGGTCATCGTTATGGACCTTTCAGTCAGGAAGTAATGGATCTCTTCCTCAGGCTTGATAAGCGGTTAGGTGAGTTCTTCGATTTTATAGATAGGAAGATTGGACTTAAGAATACGCTGATAATATTCACTGCAGATCACGGCAGCGCCCCCATGCCGGAACATTCCGCTGCTCAGGGAAAAGAGGCGGAAAGATTCGGTAAACGATATAATAAAATGAGATCATTGATTAACAGTCGTTTGTCAGAAAAGTTTGGAAAGGAAGAGTATGTGGAGAAAATTGCCAACGGCTCACTGTTTTACGATCTCGATGTGCTGCTAGAAAAGGGGTTGCAACAAAAGGATCTGGATCAGGTTGTGATTCCCATGCTGCTGGAAGAAGAGTGGATCAAGAAGGTCTACACCAGGGAGCAGCTGGCAGGTGATGATCCCCTTGACTACGATGGGCGACTGTTACGGAATCAGTTCCATCTCCGGTGGAGCGGCGATCTTTTTCCGGTGATAAAAGAGTATTACGTCTGGCGGGAACCGGTGGGAACTTCCCATGGCACCCCACATGATTATGATACGCATGTTCCACTCTTCTTTGCTGGATATTCTATTGAGCAGGGAATAATGAAGGATAGTGTGGAAACAGTAGATATTGCCCCGACGATTGGAGATATTCTTGGTGTTGCTTTACCAGGAACGGACGGTAAAATATTAGATTTTAGGGAAACGAATTGAGATGCTGACATTTCACTTTAATATGAGGAGATTCAATATGCGTAATAACGTCATTCTGGTGATAACTTTTTTTCTGCTGCTGACAAACTGTGTTCCTCCTGTTACAGAAACTCCACAAGTAGAGTCTCGAAAAAATCCACTGTTGTATGGATTTAATGAAACCATCAATTTTGCTGACCTGCAGGAGGGTGATATCCTCTCTGCAACAGAAGTTGCTCTGTCTAAGTCGGCAACAATCCTTGAGGAGATACTTGCAGTACAGGATGAATCACGAACTTTTGAGAATACCATTCTCCGTCTGGACGACCTCTATAACGTCGTGGGAAAAGTAGATAATCCGGCAGGGCTCATGAGTGAGGTCCATACTTCTGCGGCTATCCGGGATGAAGCTGACAGCAGCTTGATACTCTTTTCCAAGTTCATGAACGACCTCTCAGTGAATGAGGATCTCTACAACGCCATTGTTACTTATGGGAAAACAGAGGAGGGTAAGAGTCTGACGGGTGTGAAGAAAAGATACTTTGATGATGAGATCCGGTCATTTGAACGACAAGGGATCGCCTTACCTGAGGAAGAACGCGAAGAGCTTACTGCCATCAAAAATAACCTGACTCAAATGCTGATAGAATTCGGGAAAAACATATCTGAGTATGCTGATACTCTCGTCGTTACTGAAGAACAGATGGAAGGGACACCCGACTGGTATAAAAAGGTCATGTACGATTCAATTGCTGGTGTCTATAAGATCGATATCAGCTACCCGTCCCGGCGTGTTTTCATGCGCGACTCTAAATCTGAGGAGACACGTAAGGCATTAAGTGAGAAATTTCTCAATCGGGCTGCAGACGAAAACGTGGAACTCATCCCGAAATTCTTGGCAGAGCGGCAAAAGATTGCGGAGATATTAGGCTATGGTACCTATGCAGCTTACGTTTTGGAAGAACGGATGCCCAAAAACCCCGGGACGGTCTGGAAATTCGAAGAAGAGCTGAAAAATGCTCTAAAAGCAAAGTCTAATCAGGAACTGGAAGAACTGTTGGCTTTCAAGACGAGAGAAGAAGAGGTGAAAGCTAACGAGATAGAATACTGGGAACTTCACTATCTTGAGAATATACGGGCAGAGGAAAAATATCAGGTTGACGAGGAAGAGGTCAAACAGTACTTCGGACTGCAGACGGTATTGAACGGTCTTTTCCAGATCACTCAGCAAGTTTTCGGTCTAACCTATAAACCGGTGGAAAACCCGAATGTCTGGCATTCGGAAGTGCTCATGTACGAGATGTACGATTCTGATTCCGGCAGACTTATAGGGCACTTTTATCTCGATCTTCATCCCCGCGCCAACAAGTACAGCCACGCTGCTATGTTTACGATTGTGAAGGGGAAAAGCTTCGGTGATAAATATCAGCGTCCGACTGCTTCGCTGGTAACTAACTTTCCTAAACCTACAGCTGATACACCTTCACTGCTTTCCCACGATGAGGCTGAGACGTTCTTTCACGAGTTCGGTCACCTGATTCACGGACTGGTAACAACAGCCGATTATTACGCTTACTCTGGTACTGGTGTTGACCGTGATTTTGTGGAAGCGCCATCACAGATTATGGAAAACTGGGTGTGGAACAAGGAGACACTTCAGCTTTTTGCAAAGCACTACGAGACTGGCAAAACGATTCCTGATGAACTGCTGGACCGCATGTTGGCAGCAAAAAACAAATCATCCGGTGGAGACTTTTCTTATCAGGTTTTTCTTGGTAAACTGGACATGTCTCTCCACGATGGGAAATGGGATCCCGAGAATGAGACAGTAGTGGATGTAGCGAGGCGACTTCACAAAGACATCCTGAACTGGAATGAAACTCCCAGGACAGCCCGTATTGCATCATTCGGTCATCTCGCCGGATACGCTGCCAGCTACTACGGCTATGCCTGGTCGCGTGTTCTGGCGCAGGACATGTTCTCTGTCTTTGAGGAGGAGGGAGTACTCAATTCTGAGACTGGCCGCCGTTTCCGCTATACAGTCCTGGCTCCCGGCGGTAGTAAGGATCCCATGGATCTAGTGAAGGAGTTCCTTGGACGTGATCCTAATAATGAAGCATTTATGAGGAGTCTTGGACTGTAGTTTAAGAATGAAAAATATAGGCAAAGGCTAAGGCAGAGGATTAGGGGAGCAGGGGAGCTTATTAATTGACAATTTTCCATTGGCGATTTACTATTGTAAAGTTAGAAGGAAAAAGGAGTTAAAAAGTTAATCGAAGATCAAGAGATGAAATGTTTTGGAAATAATAACCACTACGAGCCCGTTCACCCTGTGAAATAAATCGAAGATTTAGCTACGCTATTTCACTGGGTAAACGAGCACGCTAAATCAAAAAAGGATGCTGAAGCACCCTGTTGTAAAAAACAGCCCTATTTATGGGGGTTTATTTGATTATAGCGTCGGGGTTTACTCCGTTGCTGATAGGGATGCAGTTACTTAAATAAATAGAGAACAAAATAAAATGGGTGGAAAAACATATAAATCAATTTTGTATCATATTTCATGTCATACGAAAGACAGTCAACCTTTCATAAATGAAAAAGTTGAGAAAGAAGTATATCATTTTATGTGGAATAAAAGTAAAAGGCTTGGTTTGTATTTACATCGTATTGGCGGTATTGAAGATCATGTTCATCTTCTTATTTACATTCCACCGAAAAATGCAGTAGTTGATATTGTCGGAAAATTAAAAGGTTCTTCATCTTATTATCCTGGATAATTCATGAGCATCTGTACTAACTAAACTAAGTGCCATAATAATTATG
>CAZHRR010000171.1:0-4661 GCA_964534955.1 uncultured bacterium | reverse complement strand
TGGCTATGGAAACTCCTCGGCAGATCGCCAATGCCCACACAATTTTCAATATTACTGTCGGGCTTGTTTTTCTTCCGTTTACTACCATTCTAGCGCATTATGTGTTCAAGATTCTTCCTGATAAAGAAATTGAAAAGGGAGTTATCCCTGCTACATGGCATCTGGATGACAGCCAAATTTCGCATCCAGCGATTGCTATTGGATTAGTACAGTCTGAGCTTTCCCGTATGACCAAGATTGTAGCCCGTATGCTTCGATCCATCATTCACCCTTTCACAACAGATGATCCGGGTGAGGACGAAATCTATCCTAAGCTGACTATCCTGGAAGGGATTGACATGCGAGAGCAAAAGATTGATTTCCTCGATGAGAAGGTAGTGGATTATCTTGTGAAAATCGGTCGCCAAGAACTGAGCAATCAGCAGATGAGTGAAGTATATGCCATGATATCAATTGCCAATGACTTGGAGAACATTGGCGATATAATTCACCGTAACATGGTTCCTTTGGCCGCAAAGAGGCAGCAGTTGGAGAGTGATTTTTCCGAGGAAGGTAAGGAGGAACTCATGGCTTACCATGTGAAAGTGAGTAAGCAGATGAGCCGGCTTCGAGACGCCCTCAGCCAAATGGATCCGGGCATGGCGAAAAAGATCCTGCGCAAAGAGGAGAAGTATGAGATAATGGAATCAGATTTCCGTATTCGACATGTAAAGCGGCTTCGTGCAGAAAAAGAGGAATCGCTGGAGACCCACGAAGTTCACGTAGAGTTAATGGACCTGCTGAAGCAGGTAAGCGTTCATTTGGCCAATATGGCGAAAGTCATAATGGAGATTGATAGTGGTGAAGATGTATCAGCTTAATAAGGAGAAGACGATGAGAACAGTCAAATTAGCGGCGGTATTCCTATTGTTGGGGACTATGATTTATCCCCAAGAGAACAGTTCACCGGGAGGAACGGAATGGGATGAAGGGATTATTAAGTTCAGATCCGAAGATGGGAAATTCAGTACCCGCTTTGATGTAAGAATATTCTTGGACGGGGCTTATTTCCCTAACGACACCCTTGAACTGCTCAGCAACGGTACGCATCTCAGGAAAGGCCGTTTTGCAATGAAAGTGAAGCTATGGGAAAACTGGCGGGCAGAGTGGGATATTGATATTGCTGACGCCACAGTCGAAATAAAAGATATGTGGGTTAGCTATAATGGCTTTCGAAATTCTTTCATCAAGATTGGGCATTTTAAGGTTCCCTTCGGTCATGAGATATTAACCAGTTCTCGTTACCAAACATTTGTGGAAAGAGCCATGCCGAATCTTGCCTTTAAAGTTGGACGGCGCTCTTCCATCGGCTACACAAAATGGGGAAGAAACTGGAATTTCAGTGCATCTCTTTTCGGACAGGAACTGCTTGTAGATGACAAAAATAAGGCTAAGGATGAAACGGGTGGAGGTTTTGGTTCTCGATTCGTCTTCGCACCCATACTTACAAACAGTTTACTAATTCATACAGGCGCTTCTCTTGTAGAACATGCACCCAATGATAACGGAAGTGTAGTTGATTTTACAAGTGAGCCAGAGACAAAGATTGGGGATATTGAAATGTTAGATACAGACAATGTCTTCAATGTCGAGAAGATTAAGAGAGTTGGTTTGGAAGGAGCGTTACGACTCAATAATATCAGCCTTCAAGGAGAAATTATGCAGGCTGATTTAATTAGATTTGCTGAAACCGATACAACAAGCAGTTATTTTGGAGAATATAAAAATGCCTCATTTAGTGGTGGATATGTTTATCTCAGTTTAATTATAACAGGTGAGAAAAGGCCTTGGGATAACACACAAGGTGAATTCAGTCAAATAATTCCCAAAAGCAATAAGATTGGTGCATGGGAGGTGTTGGCCCGAATCAGTAATCTGGATTTATCTGATACTGAAGCAATAGATCCAAGAAATCCGAATGGAATCCTGGGAGGAAAAGCAAATAACATCACCTTGGGTCTAACATGGTATGCGAATCCAAACATCAAGTTTATGTTGAACTATATGATAGTGGATAATTCCACAAATGCTACCGGTGATGGTGCCCCAGGAGATTACGATTTTCACGCAATGGCCTTGAGAGCATTAATAGCTTTCTAACCATATAATAAGGAGAAATAATATGAAATTATCGAAATGGTTTATCATACCTACTGCAGCACTGATGTTGTTTTCTAGTTGTAGTCTTGATGAAGAGGCAGATGATGGCGGTGGGTCAAACACAAGCCTTCTTAAACTCTACATTAATGAGTTTTTGGCCAGCAATGATGCGGCTACTATTGATCCAGATGATGATGGTGATCCATACGACGACTGGGTTGAAATCTATAATGGAGACAATCAAGCTATTGATATCGGGGGCATGTATGTATCTGATAATAAGGAAGACATTACAGCCTATCAAATTCCTACAACTGATCCGTCACTAACAACCATTCAACCCGGTGGTTTCCTGATTATCTGGTTTGATGACGTAACCGAGACCGATCAGGGAATATTACATGTAGAACAAAAATTGTCCAGCGGAGGAGAAGATATTGTTCTCACCGAGTCTGATGGTTTGACGATTGTTGATCAGCTTACTTATGAAGCTCAGACTACAGATATTTCCTACGGCCGCAATCCAGATGGAAGTGACACATGGGAATATTTCAGTACACCGACGCCCGGAGCAACAAACGAAAGCGCTCAGCCAAACGTAGCGCCAATGATTGTGTCTGTGTCCCGTTCACCACAATCACCTTCACCTGTGGATGATGTTACCATCACTGCAGTTGTTACGGATGATTATGGACTCGATTCGGTTTCCGTTTTCTACAATATTCATCAGGATAGTATTTTTACTCAGCTTACTATGACCTATGTTGTTGCTGACACATTTTCCGCAACCATCGGAGCTCAAAGTGACAGTACAACAGTCAGTTATTACATAGAAGCGGCAGATGATTCCGGAGTGGTTTCACTGGAACCGGAAGACGCTCCGACATCTACTTTGTCTTATACTGTTTCTTTGGATGCTTATGTTCCCCCGGTACTGCTTATCAACGAATTTCTGGCCAGCAATGATTCCTGCTGTACGGATGAAAATGGTGAGTACGATGATTTCATTGAGATTTACAACGCTGAAGGTGAAGCCGTGGATATTGGTGGAATGTATATTACTGATGATCTGGCAGCCCTAACAGAGTGGCAGATTCCGGAAACCGCACCTGATTCGACAACTATCGAGCCGGGTGGATTCCTCCTGCTGTGGGCAGACAAAGAGTCGGAACAGGGAATTCTACATGTTGAGATTAAATTGAGCAGCGGTGGTGAGCAGATAGGGTTGTTCAGTTCTGATGCGACAAATAACGTGCCGATTGATACATTATCATATGCTGACCAGACAACTGATATCTCCTACGGACGATATCCAGACGGAAGTGATACTTGGGAATATTTCTGTCCCGATACATGCGTTGCCCCTGTAACCCCTGGAGCTTCCAATCAATAGAATGCTGCTTTTATCTGGTTTTGTACTTCTGGTGGTGACTCTATCTGCATGCAGTTTGGAGGAAGAACTTCAAGAGGAGGAATCATCTCTGAAGCTAAACCTGATTCAGAGTATGGACCTTGAGGTCCCCGAACCTTCAGGTCTTACCCTGAACGAGGATGGAACGGTTCTTTACACTGTGAGTGATCCACCAGATAATCGTGTGTACGAACTGGACCTGGAAGGCAATGTGATAAATACTCTGAGTTATGAAGGTACTGATCTGGAGGGAATCACTTTTGACTTAAGGGATGGGTCTCTTTGGGTAGTAGAAGAATCACTCTATGAAATTGTTCATTTGGACACAAGCGGAATGGAACTGGGCCGTTATGCCATTGATTTTTCCGGTTCACCGGGAAGCGGATTTGAAGGTATTACTCTGGTGGGTAATCAGTTCTACGTTCTCAACGAAACTCTACCAGGAGTTCTCTTGGAGATTGATTCTCTTTTCCAGGTAGTGGTAACGAATGTCTTGAGTTTTGCAATTGATTACTCAGGTATTTGTCTGAATGATAGTACCGGAGAGCTTATGATCGTGAGTCACGAATCTCAGGAATTGTATGTATTGAACAGTTTGAGCGATGTGCCACAAAGCGCCAGCCTGGATATAGTTCAGGCTGAGGGCTTGGACTATGATTCCAAATCAAACATTCTCTATATCGTAAGCGATTCAGAGGAAAAACTTTACGTGTATGAGTTCATCGAATAACAACAAAAGGAGGAAGGTCATGAAAAAGATGCTACTGGCAACAGTGCTGATCCTGTTCGTTGTACCTGGATTCGGACAGGATCTATTCATTAACGAGTTCCTTGCCAGCAACGATTCCTGCTGTACGGATGAGAACGGTGAATATGACGATTTCATCGAGATCTACAATGGAGGTACCGCATCTGTAGATATCGGCGGGATGTACATCACCGACGACTTGGCAGCCCCAACGGAATGGCAAATACCGGACACAGCACCTGATTCGACAACCATCGATCCGGGCGGATTCCTACTGCTATGGGCAGACAAGGAATCAGAGCAGGGGGTTCTGCATGTTGAGATCAAACTGGGCAGCGGGGGTGAACAGATCGGTCTGTTTGC
>CAZHRR010000170.1:0-4666 GCA_964534955.1 uncultured bacterium | reverse complement strand
GGGGTAAGTGATTACAACATCAGCTACACTTACTTTATGGACAGACACTAAATAGTTTCTTTTGGTTATTTATTTTTAAAGATATTAAGATTGTTCAAATGCTGTAAAACACTTGACTGACATGTAGAAAACCTGCAAATTGTATCAAACCGATGTATAATATTAACAGGGTCAGCGCCGCCCTGTTTGTCGTCTTATGGGGCGGCACAGGGTTATTTGGAGCGTCTCTTCCTTCGGAAGATACAGATGAAGTACGTCCTGTAGAAATCGAATCATTTTCTGCTGTGCCAAAGATTGAATCCATTGTTATTTCTTGGACGATGAATGGTGCTCCAGAGGAAGGACGGTTCAATATTCTGAGGAGTGAGAGTTTCGGAGGACAATACGAGAATGTCACTACAGTCACTTCTGATATTCGTTCGTGGATTGACCGGCAGGTAGATATTGGTCGCTACTACTACTATCGCTTGTCTTATATGGATGAAAATGGAAACATCCTTGATAAGAGTGATTATTTACCTCAGTTTGCATCTCCTTTGGAGTTGCCAGATAACATTGAAAGAGTAGCTCAGTCCCCCTCTTTCTCAGATACTGAAGAAGTTTTACTATCTACCATTTTTGTGCAGCCAGAGAGTTCAGTTCCAATTTCGTTATCAGAGGACAGTGGATTAATTCAGCCATCTTCTTCTTATGATCTATTCCATCGAATGGTTCTGGATCCTATTTTATTTGGCAGCGACACGGAAACGAGAAACAGCTTTATCTGGCTTGATGCCGGTTCTCAATCGGATTTGGTTATTCGTAAGAACATTAAACTTCAGATTCAGGATGTTTATCGCAATCAGGTATACGACAATTTCACCAGCCGTATCGAGGAAGATGATGAGTCATTAGAGCTTCCTCTGACGCTGCAGCTCGAAATTGTTAACAGGTTAGAAGAGTTAGTGGATAGTGAATATCCTGTGGAATTGATAGATGAGTTCGGTGAGCATTTGGAAATCTTTAAAGATAGTCCTGTCGGTGCACTTTTTCCGGATGAATATTGGATTCCACCGGATCGCAGCGATTTCATCGATCTGCTTGATCAATGGCGGGAGCAATTAACCCATGTCAGGCAATATTTTGGCGAGGACGAATATCCCGTGGTTTCTGAGGTATGGCAGTCGGATACAGGAGAGGTTTCATGGATTGAATTTCTTGCAATGGGGGATGAGACTTTTCCTGCAAATGAATATTCTGTGCAGGTTAATGGTGAAGTACTATTTGAACTTCCGGAGATAATGTGGGAGCCCAGTAAGGTCTACGTCATTCCGATTTCCCAGCTGGATGATGATCTTCAAATTGAAGAGATTCTGGTGATGAAAAGCGAAGGTGAGGTGGTTGATGATTTCATTTGTCCCTCTCAATTACCGGAAGGAAGTATTGGACGCGACTTGCGCGGGGATATATGGTTGTATGATGAACCCTCTCCAAATCGTCTCAACATGGACAGGCTCATACCGGTGATGATAAATGAATACGCTGTGTCGAGGGACACTGAAGAAACCGATTTCTTGATGGATGCAGTGAATCATTCTCTCTTTACTATAGAGATTATGACAGTAGAATCAGAGATTCCAGACCTCTCTTCACGGTTGCGGATTAAATACGATACAGAAGGTTTTGAACCGGTAGAATTGACAGGTTGGAACGTGTTCAATGAATTCTCTACTTTTACTGTTGATTTCCCAGTGACTGAGGATTACTTGCTGCTGACACTCCAGATATCTGATGTAGTGCAAGGGTGGGTAGATCTGGAGTATCTCATTCTGACGCCGTCCGAGCTTGTGCACAAGGCGAGAGTCCCTGATGGTACAAAGTGGACAGATAATGCACAGGTGACATTCGGGGAATCCAACGGCAGGAGTAGAATAGAATCACGTGTCTTAGGGTTACCAGAAGTGTTCGCTCTTTATCAAAACTTCCCCAATCCGTTTAATGTAACCACAACTATCAAGTTCGATCTGCTCGAATCTGCAATTATAACCTTGGTTGTCATAGATGCTGCCGGACGCGAAGTAGCTGAATTCCTCCGTGAGATGCCCATGGAACCGGGACAGTACGATTACACCCTCAGTGCTGAAGGGATGAGCAGTGGTATCTACTTTATTACTCTGAAAGCTGTTGTAGAAGACAATTTACCCATGGTAGATTCGCGTAAGATGATCTTCCTGAAGTAGGGTGGAGGTCTCTCGTTATGACTGATTTATTTGATGATGAAATGAGCCAGATGGACGAGCGGGAATTTTCCGAAACTCCTCAAATTGAAGAGGCAGTCTCTGTTGACGACCCTATCAGCTCACTTGAGCTCCAGAAAATGGTTGTAATCGAGAGTGGAACCAAAGTGGCAGATGCCCTGAACTTATTTCAGACAGAGGGGGTGGGATGTGTCTTAATCCAAGATAATGAAAAGCTCATGGGCATTTTTACAGAAAGGGATGTCATCTGGAAATTGGCGGGGAAGGGACTCGATTATTCCAGTGAAGAGGTAGATAAGTTTATGACGAAAGAGCCGGATGTGCTTCACATGGATGATCCCATAGCTTTTGCTCTTAACAGGATGACAGACGGAGGATATCGTCACGTACCTATTGTTGGCGACGATGGAAAACCAATAGGAATCGTTGGTATTTTGGACATCGTAAGGAATCTGGCCAGTTATTATTCGGAAGAAGTGATGAACTTACCGCCGTCTCCTGTACGAGGTGCGCAGGATCGACCCGAGGGTGGCTGAGGTACATGTTCATCCCTCGCTTCTTTAGCTTCTTCACTCGCCAAACCTCTGTTTCCCTCCTTATTTCTGCAGCTTTATTTCTTTTTGGTTGTGCTGCTCATCCCACCGTTGCTCACAAGACCCTTAATAAAGGTGAAAGTTATTATGGATATACCCTTTCGCTGGAAAACGTCTTCCCGGTTTTGTACTACCGGTATGGTGTATCCGATCAAAGTGATGTTGGAGTTCGCCTGGGGCTGCCCATATACGGAAGCGGTCTCGACTACTCAAGGGTGCTCTTCGAGGAAGAAGGCAAACGCGATATGATTAATCTCGGTTGGTCGTTGACACCAAACTCCAGTTTCGATTTTACTTACTACAAGTTTTCCCAGAAGAAAAAACGGAAGGGTGTCACAACATTCTGGGGGTTACGCGGGATGTTTATCCCCAAAGGTCTGAATGGTGGGCAGAGTACCCGTCTCGGTGTTCTGCTTGGCTCATATATGGGAGAAAAATTTGGTTATGAGATTGGATATTTCCACGACTTCAACAGTATGCCCATTACCAAAATATTCAGTACAGATTTTGATTATACCGATCCTAGTTGGAACGGACGCTTTATTGACTACCCGCCTGTATCAGATGGTGGTCTTCCAACTGAGTATTCCCGACTGACAGGAATCTCAGTTCGTGTAAACTTTAATTTGAGTGCGAAGAAAAATAAGAAAGATACACTGCCCTTACCGTAGATAAGTAAGCAGTGTCTCATTTTCAATCTCTTTAACTTTATCCGTTACGGATGAGTTAACCACACGTGGCATATCTATGAATATTAATAGCTGAAATTAATAACGTTTAACTTTGAAGTCTTTGAATCAAGTTACACGCTTTCCATGTCCATTTGAACGGGGATCAGGTTACGATCGGTTAAGTTTTAAACTCTTAACTACTGTTCTTATCCGTTTTTGGACTTTTTTATAATCAATTTTTGCCCAAGACTCTAAAATAGGAATATATTTTGGATTCTTAGTTCCTTGAACTTTGTCTAACAGCATAAGTATCATTTGGCGATCGCGATCTTTTAAGTAGGTCATATCGAAAATTTCTTGTCCTGATTCTAACATCGCATCAAACTCATCCAATAAATAGTCTGTGTAAGTATCTTTTTCAATTTCCCAACCCATCGGTGTATAGACGAGCAGCGGTAATCGATAATCATATTCAATTGCCAAAAACCCATTTAGAATTGTCCAATCTATTTTTGATTTAATTTCTTCAATTGACGAGTCTTCTAAATAACCATACGCAGGATTGGTGTTTAAATTCAGTTCAAGCAACTTTTTTTCTTTTGATCCTTTCAGTACTTTTGCTAACAATGTTCTTCCGCCGCTCATGATAAGAGGGTCTGCCGCTCTTAATATCTTCTTGATTTCATGATGAGGAAGGTTTTTAATATTTTTTGCATCAAGATGATATCTGACTCTTCGTACTCTTTTACTCATGTTACTTCAAAGTAAGCAACCTAACAGATGAAATAACCTACGTGAAATTTTCACCACAAGTCATTCCTTTTTCCAAAATATTTTTCAAAATATTTGCACACAAAACCATGCAAATGCTATTTAATGTCAGGTTGATTGATGGCAACCTCAACAATATCAAGCGATACTTTGAATTCGATGTAATTCATCTGACTCTTTCTCCTTTGCCCAATATAAGTCCCATCGCTGTTGAAGATTCATCCAAAAATCAGCTGTATTTCCAAAAAATATTGAAAGTCGGAGTGCAGTACTCGGAGTAATTCCCCTCTTGCCATTGACAAGTTCATTAATCCGCTGAAAGGGTACATGTATGCTAATCGAGAGTTGTTTCTGTGTAACCCCCATTGGTTTTAGGAATTCTTCAAGCAACATC
>CAZHRR010000169.1:0-4680 GCA_964534955.1 uncultured bacterium | reverse complement strand
GATAAAATAACAGCATTACAAAATTGGAAGGTCGCTAAGAGCCGAAAACCATTAATACTCAAAGGTGCTCGCCAAGTTGGTAAAACTTGGCTTGTAAGAGAATTGGGTAAACTCTTTGAAAGTTACATCGAGATCAATTTTGAAAGAAATCCTCATTTTTCCACACTGTTTGAAACTGATCTTGATCCTAGAAGAATACTAAACGAAATCTTAGATGCTACCGGAAAAACATACAAACCTGACAATACCCTGTTATTTCTCGATGAAGCTCAAACAACACCAGAAGCGATAAAATCTCTCCGATATTTTTATGAAGAGCTGCCAGAACTCCATATCATCTGTGCCGGCTCATTACTCGACTTTGCTCTGGAACAAATCCCCACTGGCGTTGGACGTCTTACTTATCTTGACTTGTACCCTTTGACCTTTGGAGAGTATTTAGTCGCCGTTGACGAAGGACGGCTGAGAACAAAAGTCAAAGAACAGCCTCTCCACGAGCCACTATTAGAAATTCACCATCTGAAACTTCTCCAGCATCTTCACAGATATCTATTGACAGGCGGTATGCCTGAGGTCATAAAGGAATATATTTCAACAGAAAGTTTACGCCGCGTCCAAGAAGTCCAGCATGATCTAATTCGAACATTCCAAGACGACTTTTCCAAATACGCAAAAACGCACCAAATAACTCACTTAGATTCAGTCCTGCGATCAATTCCACAACAGCTTGGGACTAAATTTGTTTTCTCGCATGTGAGCGACAATGCAAGATCACGAGAGATAAACCCAGCACTAGATTTGCTGCAAAAGGCGTTAATAGTTCACAAAATAGTACATTCAAAAGCTGACGGGCTACCCCTTCAAGCAAGACTGAATCCTAAACGATTCAAGACAATTCTCTTGGACATTGGTTTAACACAAAACATACTAGGCGTTAACTTGGAAGATTGGATCACTGGAGGGATAAAAAAACATGTCCGAGGCGGAGGAATAGCGGAAGCTTTCGTGGGGCAGGAACTGGCAGCATATACAAACGCATCCTCAAGCAACCCATTAGTCTATTGGCATCGGGAAAGCAAAGGCAGCAGCGCTGAGATTGATTTTCTAGTCGAGCTTTCCGGTAAAATCATACCAATAGAAGTCAAGGAAGGACCATCTGGAAGAATGAAAAGCTTACATCTGTTTATGAAAGAGAAGAATATTTCACAGGGGACCAAGCTCTCGTCATTCGGATTCAGTATTAACGGATACATACAGACCGTGCCTCTCTACGCAGTTGAACGGTTATTCACAAAGTAAGGACATTAAGATCGTGGAAAACACCATAGACAATCTCTACGCAGATCTTGTTGAAGATGAACCGACAGACGATTTTGACTTGGCTCACTATATCAAAAATCCTGTGAAAGTCATGCTGATAGAAGCACAACTAACTCAAAAAGAACTGGCTGCACTCATGGATTGTTCACAAGTCAATATTTCTCAGATTGAGAAATCCGAAGGATGCTGTGCAAAAGAGCGCGTCAGCGAGGAAACAATACGACGCGCAGAAGCGGTTATTTCTTAGCGTCTTCATTTGGTTATTATGTGCCATGCACCTTAGAGGTGCGTGGCACATCCTCACCCAAGTTCCTAAAGATAACATAACCTGCCAGCGGGTGAAGAGGAAATATGCCAGTAACATTGTCAGAACCATGATTCTCTTGATTTGCATGATGAACTTGAATACAATATCATGTTCATCTTATTAATCCTTTAAATCGGGGTTCAGACAATATATAGCCACAACAAGTACGTACTCCTTGTTATGGGGAAGTAACTCACTCAACATTGTCTGAATCACCCGTCAATAACCGTGCAGACTGATTCCATAGATTCTGACGGAACAAACTCACCCCTGTATCCCCTCTCTTAGTAAGAGAGGGGAACACATAAATAGATGAATTCACAGCAATTCCGATGATAGGGGTGAGTTCATAAAAAAGCCCCCAGTCGAAGCCGGGGGCTTTTCATTAACTTGGTCTGTCCGGTATTAGAAGCGGACTGTCAAGCCTGCGTTGAATGTCCTCGGCAGACCGATGTAGACTTCTGCGTCATCAGCACGATGTGTACCATCAGTCTCATCATTGTCATCATAGGCATTGTACGCACTGTTGTCTGTCGCATCCTGAATGAAGACCTCGTCCAGAGCATTAAATAGATGGACAAAAGCCTGAAGTTTGATGTTGCCGAAACTGATCGGTAGATCATAGTAGGCGTGCAGGTCTATTCTAGTGTAACCAGGAGCCTGCCAACTCTCATCACGATCGACCTCATCATCATCAACTACACCATCACCATTAGCATCGTCCCATTCCCGGCTGAGAGGATCCCAGTCAGCCCAGTGGCGGTCATGGTAGTTAGCAATTACCTGAACCGTCGCACCCTTCATGGGAAAGATTGATGCACCAAGCGCACCCAGCGTCTGAGGCATGTCACCAACTCTCAAACCTTTCACCGCGTAGACGTAGGAAGTTGAGGTCTGTGTCTCAACGTCCTTGTAATCTCCATCGGCATCGTCAAGGAAAGTCCAGTTGCCGTAAGAGAAGGCACCGTCAATCCGCAGAAGCGGCATGGGCTGGTAAGCCAGTTCAACTTCGAAACCGGTATGGTTCTGGTTCAAACCGGTCAGGAAGATTATGTCTGTATCACCGCTCGACCCGGCGCCGGACTGAACCTGCTTAGTCATGGAACGATTGATCCAATTAGTATAGTACAGGTTTACTTTCGCAGCCAAGCTCCCGCTCCTGTAATTAACACCAGCTTCAAAGCTCTGGAATTTCTCGTTCTCTGGTTCAAATGACATGGTTGCGTTGTAGTCATCGATCACATTATCAAGAATCGGAACCTTCTCAACTAGGCCAAAGTTGGCAAAAGCATCCACCTTGTCTGTGAGGGAATAGAGTCCGCCACCCTTGACTTGGATACTGCTGATCGGATCGGCATTGATCATAACTTCACCGTCTGCTGTTGCTTCAATATAACTGTCTGTATAGTTCTCAGCTTTCTTGAAGTGATTGACATGGCTGTAGGTTATCATAGAAAAGCCGGCCATACCGTAGAGAGAAAAAGCGCCGGTTGTGTACTCACCTTGACCGAAGAAACCGAGCCAGTCTACAGTGTTAGTGAAGTGATAATTCATGATATCACCAAGCTCAAGTTTCGCATTTGCAAAAGTAGCATCGTAGTCTAGTGTGGTATCATTAATCCAGACTTGATCAAACTCATTATAAAAAAGATTATACCGTGCTGACTCGCCTGGAATTTCGTCTCCATCTTCATCAACTAATCCATAAGTACCACCATCAACACCTTTGTTGAAAAAGTCACCATTTACAACATAGGTGCCACCTAACAGATTACGTACCTCACGAGCATGTTCAATCTCAGCAGTACGCCAGTCCACACCAAACTGAAGTTTCAAGTCTTTACTTAGATCATAGTTCAGCTTTGAAATGGCTCCTACAGTCCACTGACGATTGATACTGTTACGAAGGAAACCGACTGATTCATTCACTGGTTTCAAGTAATCCTTTCGATTAAGCGTGTCTTGGTTTACTGCAAATGATGCATTCCAATCACCAATCCTCGATGGCTCTGAGGAGTAATCCCAGATTAGATCTCCAAAGGGACCCGTACCGCCACCCGAACCTCCAGAGTAGTAAACGATGGAGGACAGTCTCATCTGATCACTGAGTGTCCAGTACCAGTTTAGGTTAACCTGTGGCTTGTGAAAGTAATTCTCCCTCTCGTTGAGAAAGTTCGGATCAAACCTATCAACCGTCTTGGCTCCGTACATGTACCAGTATTCTTGGGTACTTTTATCACTGTCGATCACATTCCAGTTTTCGTTATAAAACCGCCCACTGGTCGCCTCGGGGAAGTCTTCAAGTCCTCCAGTATCATAGTCATCAAGACTTTCTGCAAATTCATGGCTAAAAGAGGCAATATTCTGCTTATACCTGTTTTGACCGTGACGCTGGGGTGCACCCAGTGCGTAGAACTCAAAACGATGTTTGTCACTCGCAGCGAAACTTGCACCAAAGTAGTATGCCCAGGCATCAGTCCAAGTCTTGTCTACGACACCATCACCTGTCTTGCGAACTACAGTAGTAGCCAGTGCAAGTTTATCTCCAATCAGCCCTGTATGATATCCAACAGTGGTTTTCAGGAAGCCACCAGCGCCCACTTCTTGTTTGAATATACCTCCCCGCTTATGAGCAGCAGGATCAGTTAGAATGTTTAAAGTACCACCTATGGATGGCGTGGCAAGATTCACATTACTAAGACCACGCTGTAGCTGAATAGATGAAGTCGCATCTGCGACACCGTCCCAGTTGGACCAGTAAACCCAGCCATTTTCCATGTCATTTACCGGTACACCATTAAGCATCACAGCGACGTTTCTCTGATTGAATCCACGTACATTGATACGGGCATCTCCAGCGCCACCACCCTGCATCGTTGCATACACGCTGGGTGTAGTATTCAGAACCATAGGAACATCCTGCGAACCCAGCCTGAGCTCGATGTCTCCCTTGGTTACGTTCGTGTAAGCAACCGGCGTAGTTCTGGTAGCTCTACTGGCCAGCACTTCCAGGCCAGAAAGCTCGATTGCTTCCGAACTAAGGGAGAAGTTGA
>CAZHRR010000168.1:0-4723 GCA_964534955.1 uncultured bacterium | reverse complement strand
TATGAGGTCATCGTCAGGACTAATCCGCTCCCCGGTGTGACAGGTCATATCTGTGACCATCTATGCCAGCTCAAATGCACACGAAATAATCTAGACAGTACGCTCCTCATCCGGGAGATCAAACGCTTCGCCATGGAGCACGGCGGAGATGTGGAGTTGAAGCCTGCTCCTCCTAACGGGAAGAAAGCTGCCATCCTTGGAGGTGGACCTACGGGGCTGTCCTGCGGTTACTTCCTGGCTCTGGACGGCTTTGAGGTTCACATTTATGAAGCCAGGCAGTTTTCAGGGGGAATGGTCTCAGCTGCCGTACCTGTTTTCCGTCTGACGGATGATGCCATCCGGAATGACCTTGAGCTAATACAGTCTGTCGGTGTGTATGTCCATTACGGCGTCGAGGTGGATAGTGACCTCTTCGCACAATTGAGGAGAGAGTGTGACTACATCTACCTGGCCGTCGGAGCTCAGAACAATAAGAAGCTCAACATAGAGGGCGAGGAATTACCCAATGTGAAGGAGCCGCTGGATTTTCTCATGAGAGTGCGGCAAGGAGAACAGATAGAAATAGGCCAGCGGGTAGCTGTTATTGGAGGCGGCAATACGGCCATGGATGCTTCACGGACTGCCCGTCGGCTGGGAGCTGAGGTCACCATCCTCTACCGAAGAACCAAATTAGAGATGCCTGCAGAACTGGAAGAAGTTGAGGCAGCCATCGAAGAAGGAATCACGCTAATGGAGCTGGCAGCCCCGGATCATATACGGCAGGAGAGGAGCGGCAGTGCAATTCTTGTCAGTTCCCGTATGAAGCTTGGAGAGCCGGACGAAAGCGGAAGACCTCGCCCGGAAAGAATCAGCAGCTCGGGATTTGAACTGGAGTTTGATACGATCATTCCTGCCATCGGTCAGGACATCGCCTTTGACTTCATGACTGAGGCAGATCTGGATTTTGACCCCATTACCGGAGAAACAAAAATCCCCAACGTCTATGCTGGGGGAGATGCCGTCAGGGGGGCATCATCAGTTATCAACGCTGTAGGTGACGGGAGAAAAGCGGCAAGGCAAATCGCATTAGCTGCGAATATCCAAAATGGAACCGCCGGCTCTGAATCCGCTCCGAAACAGACCAGGGAAGAGTACCAGAAAAAATTAGCTGTTCGTCTCTTCGGACTGGATACTCCACATCTCGATGCTGACGAGAGAACGGGATTCGATCTGGTGAGCAGAACCCTGTCACCTGAAGAAGCCATGCAGGAGGCGGATCGCTGTCTCTATTGTGATGAGAGATGCGATATGTGTGTGACGGTCTGTCCCAACTTGTCAAATCTGTCAATTGAGGTAAAGCTGGAAAGTTATCCAATTTACAGAGTAAGCAAATCTGATGACGGGTTCGTCTCTGAGCAAACCGGTATATTTGATGTTACCCAGAAGCCACAGATCATCAACATAGGTGACTTCTGCAATGAATGCGGGAACTGCACAACTTTCTGTCCTACAGCAGGTGATCCGTTCAAGACAAAACCGCAGTTTTATCTGACGAAGGAAAGTTTCGATGCGGAATCATCGGGTTATTGGTTGAATGGCCATGAGCTTCATTTCAAAAATGGGAAAAAAGGTTCAACCTTGAAGATGCTTGAAGATTCATTTTTCTTTGTAAATGAGTATGTTGAAGTCAACTTGGATAGAGACAATTTGGATGTCACTTCTGCAAAGTTCCTGAACGGAAAAAAAGAATTTGATCTTTCACAAGTGGTTAAAATGGCAGTACTATTAGAAAACATCAAGAAACTGCCCATATTTGGTTATGAGAGATTTATTGAAAACTAATAGTGACGGGAATCATTTAACTATGACTAATTCAAAATAACACTTTGAAATAGGCATAATGTTTAATAAAATGGCTTCATGGTTCATAAGTATATTAATAGAAAATTAGAAAGTAATATAGCTGAATTGTCGGGTAAATATCCGATTTTAACAATATTAGGTCCTCGACAATCCGGTAAGACTACATTATTAAGGCATATGTTACCTGATGTTGATTACGTTTCTCTTGAATCGCCAGATATTCGTTCAGCCATTAGACGGGACCCGAGGGGATTTTTGGATAAATATAAGCGCAAACGTGTTATCATTGATGAGTTTCAGCGAATTCCTGAATTGGCATCTTATCTGCAGGAATATGCTGACTTGTATTACAATATGGGGCAGATATTTATCACAGGGTCACAACAATTCAATATGATGAAAGACGTGTCACAGTCTCTTGCAGGCAGGACTATCATTCTTCGATTGTTACCATTTTCATTAGCAGAACTAAAAAACACACATCACTTTGATACTCCCGAAGAAGCGATGATTCATGGGTTTTATCCTGCAATTTATGATCGTAAGCTGAAAAATACTGATTGGTATCCGTCGTATATCGAAACATATTTGGAAAGAGACATTCGGCAACTTCTACGAATCGGTAATCTGGACAAATTTCTATATTTTATTAAAATGCTAGCGGGTCGTGCAGGACAACTAACGAATATGAACAATATAAGCATTGAAGTAGGAATAACTCAACCCACAGCGAGAAAATGGTATTCAATTCTGAAGGAAAGCCAGATCGTATTCTCCTTACAGCCGTATCATAAAAACATCAATAAGCGAATGATTAAAACACCTAAAGTGTATTTTGTTGATACAGGTCTGTTATGTTTCTTGCTGGATATCCATACTGAGATGGATTTAGAAATACATCCATTACGTAGTTTTATCTTTGAGAATTTTGTGATCTCTGAATATTACAAATCAAGATTCTATTCCGATGGACCTATGCCCGAATTGTATTTTTTCCGTGATAAAAGTGGGCACGAAGTGGATTTGATTATTCAACATAAGGGAAAATTAAAACTCATAGAAATCAAATACAGTCGCACTATTCAAAAATCTCACTTTCGTCATTTAGAATATTTAGAAAAATTATTAGACATTTACTCGTCATCAGTTTTTTTTGCAGGCGAAGCGAAATTACCTCAGGTTATGGACTGGTCAGAACTAATAGGATAAATCTTTGCTTACATTAGACTGGATCGTAACAGAGATGGTTGTATTTTAATCATGATTCAATCTTATCTAAAAAACATTGCTGATACACTAATTCGTGGTGATGCCCGGGAAGAATCTTTCTACCCTGCATTAAAATCATTTTTAGAGGAATATGGTTTATCCATTGGCAAAAAGAAGACAGCGGTAACTGTCCTTCCAAAGAAGACTGAGGCCGGAAATCCCGATTTCCGCGTCTGGGACGGAGATCATGAAATTGTAGGATATATTGAAGCTAAACAACCCGGAACAAATCTGGATCAGATCGAAGGTACAGGCCAGCTCAAGCGATATCTGAAAACATTCCCCAACCTCATCCTGACTGATTTTTTCGAGTTTCGCTTGTACCGCGATGGGATTGAAATAGACCAGGTCTCTATCGGCAGACCGGAAATTGCAAAAAAACTCAAAACTGTCCCGCCTGTAGAAAATGAGGAGAAATTCAAAACCTTACTGGGAAAATATTTCAGTTTCATCCTTCCAGCCATTGATAACGCTGAAACGCTGGCAAAAGTGTTGGCGGACAAAACACACTTCCTGAAAGATGAGGTGGTTGCGGAAGAACTTGAAGAAGAAACTGCAGGGAGCGGAGATATAATTGGATTTTATGATACCTTCCAGAAATATCTGATTTCTGATCTTAAGCGTGAAGATTTTGCTGACCTTTTTTCACAGACTCTGGCTTATGGTCTTTTTGCCGCTCGAACAAGGGCTGATGACGGCTTCAATAGAAAATTAGCTTACGATTATATCCCGGTAACCATCGGTATCCTTAGGGACGTGTTCCGGTTTGTTTCATCTGCCGATTTGCCGAAACCGTTAGAAGTGATGATTGATGATATTGCAGAAGTCCTGCAGAAAACAAATGTAAAGAAGATTCTACAGGATTATTACCGTGACGGAAAAGGTGATGATCCCATTGTACATTTTTATGAAACATTTTTAAACCATTATGACCCCACCATCAGGGAAAAGCGAGGAGTGTATTATACACCACTACCGATAGTTCATTATATCGTTAAATCCATTCACTATTTGCTTAAAACTAAATTTGATCTGGAAGATGGACTGGCAAACAAAGAAGTAAAACTGCTGGATCCGGCCGGAGGTACTCTCACTTTTCCGGTAGAAGCCATCAAAATGGCAGTGAATGAATTCGTATCCAAGTATGGCGAAGGGGGGAGATACAGTTTAATCAAAAACCAGATTCTGAAGAACTACTATGCTTTCGAACTGATGATGGCTCCTTATGCTATTGGTCATATGAAAATTGGCTTCATGCTGGAAGAGTTGGGTTATACACTGGAAGAGGATGACCGTTTTAACCTGTTTCTCACCAATACTCTGGATATGGAAGATTTGGGGCAGACTACCATTCCGCAGATAAAAAGTTTGAGTGACGAAAGCAAACTGGCTGGACAGGTGAAAAAGGAAGAACCTATTCTGGTGATATTAGGGAATCCTCCCTACAGCGGCCATTCAGCTAATGCCTCCGATTACTTAGTTGAAATACAAGAGGGTGAGGAATACGTAAGAGGATACCATTGGGACTTAACCAATGGTAAAGTTGTTGTTGATAAGAAACGAGCAAAGAAGACAGCTACAAGAAAACAGAAGACCTTTGCAGGTGAAATTC
>CAZHRR010000167.1:0-4731 GCA_964534955.1 uncultured bacterium | reverse complement strand
AGACCCGTAAAACCGTATCCTCTCCAAAAACCTTCCCGGATAAACCCGTAGGGACTCCTCTGGAGAAAGTGCAGGGTAATTGTTCACTGAGGGATATCTTCGCATTCTCACGGAGCTGTAATGGAAACCTTTACAGCCAAATGGTCGGAGTAGCCTCCCAGAAACTTGTCTCCTGCCCAGAAGCGGTAAGGGTAGCGCCTGAAGTTGCCGGACTGCTGACGGTACTTTGGTCTGTCGAGTATTGTTATGGATCCCTTTACCACAATAAGTCCTTCCTCTTGCGACAGTCCATGGCTGACAATAATCTGATCCAGGATCTCATCTTTCCCCCGGTAAACGTAGGTACCTGCATTGGGCTTGCTGAGGAAAGGGATCATCAGGTTTTGCAGGTGCATGGCTGTATTTGCAGACCGGAGCGAAAGCAGACTCTGGACGTTATCATCTAAGGGTCCTTCATTCAGATCACCCATGATAACGATTTCTGCGGATGGATCTTCGGTAAGAATCTCCTCCACATGTTTCCTCAGCAGGACTGACGTTTCCGCCCGCTTCGGGATCGCCTGCTCCTTACCGCCAAAGTTAGAGGGCCAGTGGTTTACGAAGAGGTGAAGATCTTCTCCAGCGAATTCTCCCTTTACGTATAGAATATCGCGAGTGGGCTTTCCGGAGGACAGACTGTTCATAATGGCTTTAGAGTTCAGAACTTTCATTGCCTTTTGGTCATAAAACAGCGCGCAGTCAATACCTCTTCTGTCGGGTGATTCAAAATGCACAATTTTGTAATTCCTCCCAGTGAACTCCCGATTGAGTTCTTCCAGGACAAAGCGGTTCTCCACTTCACAAAGTCCTATGATATCGGCATTCAGATCTGCTAACACTTCTGCGCAGTGAGCGAGTTTCAAGTCGTAGATTTTCTGCGTCACACCTTTTCTGCCGCCCAAAGCAAACTCCTCGTCGCTCTTCAGGGGATCATCCTCCAGATCGAAGAGATTTTCCACGTTCCAGAAGGCAACGGTGAGGGTATCACCCGCGATGAGTAGGAGAGGACAAAGGATGGTTAGCAGCAGCTTCTTCATGACGTTATGACCTCGTTAAAAGCTTGTTGGGCATTAGTGATAAATTCCTTCACATTGGAGGGGTCGTTCCTCATTTTCGAGTTCTTGACTCCCGTGTGAACATCTACCCCTGCAGGTCTTACAGTCTGGATTGCTTCGGCGACGTTTTCGGCATGTAGTCCACCAGCAAGAATTATCGGTCTTTCAGACAATTCAACCAATCGGCGACTAAAGTTCCAATCATGAGTAAGACCGGTGGCTCCCATAGCTCCGGTGGCAGGATCGTACGTGTCGGTAATAAATGCATCCACAAGCGGGGAGTAGTCATTGATGTTTTCTTCCAATTGGGTGAGATTATCCTCCCTGATAACCAGGCTCTTGATGATGGAGAGATGAAAAACAGATGCTCTGATTCGAGCGATTTCCTCAGCCGGGATGTCACCGTGGAGCTGTACCCATTTTACCCCCAGATAGCTGCAGAACTCAATGATCTTCTCTGCCTGATCCAGATATGTGATCAGGACCGGAGTGGTTCTGTCATTGAGGGAATGAATGATATCCCGGGCGGCTTTTTCCGTCAGGTAAGGATTATGCACATCAAGTCGGAGAGGGAATCCTATGGCATCCACACCAGCGGAAGTTAGAATTTCGGCATCGGCTGCATCGTGTACCCCGGCGATTTGGATGTAGTTTTTTATCATAGTAATGGAAAGGTGGAATTTAACATGTCAAAGGTCAATTACAATTTACGATTTACTATCCTGAATAATTCATCATCCACTCCACAGGGCACAGCCTCCTTCGTAGATCCTGCGGACAAGTCACACCTGCCCGCCTGTCTGCTCTGTCGATACGACAGGCAGGAATGACATGGTCAGGCGGGAAGACACAAAGGAATAACTTGTCCATCGTAGAAGCGAAGATTGATAGAAAAGGATTTACAGGAATAATGAAGAAACAATTTTGTTCAGAAAATCTTGTTTCCATACATTCTCTAACTTCTTTATTATCTTTACATCTTCGTGTCTTATCCGCAGGACTCTTTAATGATTGTTTTTTTCTTCATTCTATATATACACCTCTGCACTTCATTTCCTCAGCCTTCGTCTCTGCCTTTGCCTTTGTTTTACCAATCACAATTCACTGCTCATTTTTGTTTTTTTCTTTTCTACATATAATGTCTCTGGGGTTCTCTGCCTGCCCTGTAGGGAATTATGACCGTATCAGGGGGAATCTCTGAGCTCTCTGTGTCCTGTTTTTTTACCTCTCACCATTACCAGCAAATTATTGTCTATAATGTGAAAATTAGGATTTAAACTCGATTACAGAAATGATTGGAACAATAAAATACAAGCACATTATTTGGGACTGGAACGGTACGCTGCTCAATGACGCCAGTCTCTGTGTGGATATCATGAATGGTGTCCTCTCCCGGCGGAACATGCCGGCCATCTCCCTGCGACAATATCAGGAGCTGTTCGACTTCCCGGTAATTGACTACTACGTGCGGTTAGGCTTCGATTTCGAGAAAGAGTCATTCGAAATTGTCGGAACTGAATTCATCGATTACTATGAAGAGCGCCGCCATGAGGCACCATTGCAGAAGGAAGTTAAGGAGGTGCTGAAGACTGTTCGGGAAGCAGGGATTACACAGTCGCTTCTCTCAGCCTACAAGCAGAGTACACTCAACGAATTGGTGGCGTATCATCGGTTGAACGACTACTTCCAGAAGGTTATGGGTCTGGACAATCACTACGCTCACAGCAAAGTCGAGATCGGCAAGGCGTGGATGGATGAACTGCACTGTGGTCCTCACGAGGTCCTCTTTGTAGGTGACACAGTTCACGATAACGAAGTAGCAGAAGCCATAGGCGCTGACTGTCTGCTGGTTGCCAGTGGTCACCATCGTCGTGAAAAACTTGAAGCTTGCGGTGTCCCCGTTCTAAGTTCTATTCGTGATGTGGTGGATTTTGCAGTGATAACAGTTTGAGGAATGCACAATGAAGCAAGGAATTGTGAAGGAATACGATAGATACAAAGGTTTCGGATTTATATCAGGGGATGACGGTGAGGACTACTTTGTTCATGTACGCGGCTTGCGAGTAGATCTCCAAAATCGGGGACTGCGACTGGGTCAACGTGTAGCTTTCGATGTTCAATATGACATGAAAGGTGATAAAGCTGTAAATGTAAGACTGAGATGACTTCCACCAAGCAGAAAGAGGATATCGCTAGAAGCTGGCTGAAGCGCTACAAAGGGATGGAGAAGCGATAAAGCAATATCTTAACTGACCTGAATATTTCATCATCCACAAAGACACACTGTCTGCCGCCAGAGAACTAATAAGAACAAATTATGGAAAATGGTGGATGGTGACTAGTGAGTAGTGAGTGGTAACAGGTGAGTGGTGTCTTTTCAGTTAATAGGCAGCCAATAGTTGAGGCTATGTTGGGTTGGTGATCAATACTGTCAGGAAAATAATACTTACGCTAATACTTGTCGCCGTGGCTACGGCGCAGGAGCCCCTCCGTATTGTCACTTTCAACCTTCTCGGTATGAAACCGGGGACAAATTGGGAGGGACGGCTCCAATGCACCATTGATCAGCTTGTTGAACTTCAGCCGGATATTATTGCTCTGCAGGAGGTGAGTGAGAGCATAAATAGCGGAGGAAGAGACAATACTGCTGATGCTATTAGTCGTGCCCTATCTGCAGACCGAGGGGACGAATATAAAGTTTCATTTGCTCGAACCCATAAATCGTGGGTTGGAACAGCTTGGGAAGGAGTTGCAATCATCAGTCGCTTCCCTGTGAAGGAGAGGGGGTGGCAGTCATTGGAGATAGGTGTCTTCCCGCGGAAGATTTTATGGAATGCCATTGAGACTCCGCTGGGCACTGTGAACGTTCTGAATACTCACTTAGCCTTCAGGGAAGATCACAACGAGATACGGGAAGTGCAGGTACTGCAAATCCTGGAATTCGTCGCTGATAAAATTGGTGATGTACCAGCATGGGCAACAGTCCTGACGGGTGATTTCAATGCCACGCCTGAGTCTCGACCGCTGACTATGCTGACGGGTGGCGATGAACCCTTCTTCATGGATGCATACAGATCGGTGAACGATCCTGAAAATGGCGGCACTGTTCCGGCTGAAGCTCCCGAGCAGCGGATTGATTACATTTTATTGGATGCTGGATCGGCTGCGGAAATCAAGGAGTCACGTCTCGTGATGACAAAACTATGTAGTACAAGTGGTTTCGCTTCAGATCATCTGGGTGTGATGGCAGTCATCGGTCCAGCCAGCAAGTAACTCACTTTACCACCACAATCTTATGTGTTATAGACTTCTCACCGGCATCCAATCTAAGCAGATATATACCCGAGCCGACTGCATTGCCATTCCATTGGATAGAGTGAAATCCCGCCTCTCGTCGCTCATCAACAAGTGTGGCTACTTTCTGTCCAAGGAGGTTGTATATAATCAGGCGGACAGGTACATCTTTGGTCAGGTTGTATTGAATGAGGGCAGTAGGGTTCAATGGATTAGGATAGACATTGAGCTGGAGCGCTTTGGGGATTACTGGAGTTTTATTTACATAAGCACTTACGTTTGAGGCACCGGGTGACGGTACATCAAGGATAGCCCATATATCACCGTCGTCTACGCGGCCATA
>CAZHRR010000166.1:0-4755 GCA_964534955.1 uncultured bacterium | reverse complement strand
CGAATGATAAGTCCCGTACTGAACTCCGTCTCCGTCAGCACTCCCGGCAGGGCGTGCAGCGCCCGGAAGAGATCCGCTTCACCGATCTGCGGCACACCCTTCATCTGCCGCAGGTTCAGTTTGACGCGGCTTGCCTGAATGTTCACCTGCCGTTCCACCCGCTGTTCTGTTACCACAACTTCCTGAAGTTCCACAGCTTGAGGTATCAGTTCAAAATCCCGTCGCAACCTCTCGCCTCTGCGAAGGTTCACTTCCTGACTCAACGGCTTAAAGCCGATAAAGGAAATATCCAGTTCGTAGCTGCCGTGAGGTATATCGATGATCACAAAGTAACCGTCAATATTCGTGGCTGTCCCAATCTGTGTATTGGTCAGAATCACATTAGCGCCGGGGAGTCCTTCGCCAGATTCAGCGTCCAGGACATAACCTGAGATAGTGCTGCCGTCTGGTGATCCCTGGCCAGCAAGAGAGGAAATTAAGAGTACATAGAATAGAGCTTTCTTCATGGTTTCAATTTTATCGCTCTGTCCGCTTTTCAGTTCCCAAAAAAACGAGTATCTCTCTGCTGTGTGTTGTCACACTCACCTTTTCGTACACTTTACTGATCTTCCCGCTCTCATCAATGATGAAGGTCGCTCGCTTGGGGAAGATGAGTCCAGCTGCCCCATAGCTTTTGGCCACTGACTTGTCAGTATCGCTTAGTAGCGTGAAAGGGATGTCGTACTTGGCCTTAAACCGGCGGTGGGATTCAGGCATGTCGTAGCTGATGCCAAAGATTCGAACCTCCAATTCTTTGAACCCAGTGTAATCATTCCGGAAGGCACACGCCTCTTTAGTGCATCCGGGCGTGTCATCCTTTGGGTAAAAGTAAACCACTACCGGCTGTCCGCGGTAATCGCTGAGTCGGTGCTCCACACCGGAATCATCAGCCAGTACAAAATCGGGAGCAATATCTCCCGGCTCCAGATGGATACCTTTCGAAAATAACATCGTCATTCCAAAAAAGAACAGTCCCGGCAAAGTCAGTCTATTCATTCCCACTTATCCTTCAGCCAAGAGGGAGACCTCGTGAGCTATCCGTATGTCCCGTTCCGTCACGCCGCCGGTATCGTGGATAGTGAATGCCACCTTTACCCGGCACCACCCCACCTCAAGATCGTGATGTTGGTTGTGCTCTTCAGCTTTTTCCGCCACCCGGTTCACGAAGACAATACCGTCCATATAGCTCTCGAAGGTGTATTCCTTCTCGATATGGTTGTTCATGTATATCCACCCGGGCAGTGTGCCCAATTCTTTGGTTATCTTATCAACTGACAGTTTTCCCATAGATCCCCCATAACATTAGGAAAAAGAATATACGGAATCAGTATTGATCTGTACACTTTATACTTATGCAGTAAAAAAGGGATGGCTCTATTCAATCACCAACTCTACTACACTAGAACTACTGGCGAGAGAATTACTTGTTTCAGTAATGTTAGTTTATGCTATTACTGTTTCTCCCAATAAGATTTTCCTGGAAGATCAAGTTTGACTGCCTGTTCCATAAATGCCTTTGTATCAATTGCATTTCTTTCTTTATAAAAGTTCCATGTTGAATCAACTTTGGAAGCATACTCTAGACCAAGATAGTGGTCTTTTTTCTCATACCGATCCTCCCAAACGTCCCATTGATCCTTGGCAAGAAGTCCTTCCTCATATGCCTTTTTTACATTGGCATAAACTCTATCCCAATAATCCGGATAACTGTAAAGGAACGGGGTTGTGTTAGACTTTGCACTTATTCCCCAAGCATTTCCGGGGATATCATAAAGTGCATAAGGGGCAAACTTTGAGGGATGATTGGAATTAACCCATTCTTCTGCCTCTTTGTCACCATATTCCGCCGCCCAGGTGATCAATTCAACCATATCCTCCTGCAAATCCCAGATACCGTGCCACTGTGTGAAATCTGCTCCCATCATCTGAGCACCATGACGGAAGCGGCGTCCTTCATGATGCCAGGCAAGATACATCTTTTGTTCGGGGGCTTCATCCCAACCGTTTAGCACCGGATTGGACTTGAAAACACCGTCAACCTTGAGCCTGTCAATAGTGCCATTCGCTGTTAACTTTTTGGTCCAATAGACGAACATCCGCCGAATTTCATTATACTGCAAATTCACTAAATCGGCAGTCAGTAAATATGTTTCCACAAAATAAGGAGCATGACAGCTTTTACAGATTGACTTCATTCTCCCCCGCTTTACTTCCCATCCACCAAGATTTTCTTCATCCCAGACAGTTCGATAGCTCCACGGAGATTGTGATTCCCACGCCAGCCTTTCGCTCACATTATGGGTTAGAGGTTGAGTTTCATTCCCATCCATGTGACAGGTAGTACAAACAGGTGATTCAATCGGAATCGGCTGATTGTCTTTACTCGAATAGTCCATCGCCCAATCACTGCCCTTAGCCTTGAAAATATTCCCATGTTTGGATTCATTATATATCTCAATATGAGGATGGTCAGGGCCGATATGACACTCTCCGCAGGTTTCAGGCTGCCGTGCAACTTCAATGCTGTAAGAATGTTTGGAGTGACAGGCATCGCATTCGCCTACACTGCCATCAGGCCAGAGATTTCCAATCTGATGACACTGTTCACAACCATGTCTGGTAGAAATCGGATTTTCAAACACTGCTCTATCCGCATTGGCAAACAGCCAGAACTGGTGTGCATGTTTGCTGTTAGCAAATTCTGCAACCTGCTCTTCATGGCATTCAGCGCAATCTTTGGGTGTGGGATGCCGGGCAATTAGTACATCGCTTTCAGGGCAAAGCTGTGCATCAAAATCGCCTTCGTCAGCCTTGTGACAATCATAGCATCCAATCCCTTGAACAGCATGCTCACTTTCTTCCCAAGCTGTAATCTGATTAACCGCTATATCTTTCTTTTCATGGCATGTGATACACTGAGCCGCAGTTTTATTAATATCAATTTCAGGTTTGTATTCTCGGGTCTTTTTCATCTCAATACCAGCGACAATTACCAAAATAGTGATTAAAAGAACACTGAAAATACCGATTAGCCATTGTTGCCCTCTAATTGAGTCCATGTTACCTCCTGTCACATTTCTGCATTATTCTCTGTAATTCACTCATACTAAAGTGATACTGTTTCCCAAATTGTTAGCCCAACTGTAAGGATAAGAACAACAGAACCCACTACATATCTAATCCTCTTTCTTGTCTTCTCGTCATGGGATAACATCAGTTCAATGAACGGCCAGAAGGTCATCCCGAGAAGGAACAATATTGTACAGTAAATGCCTAATTTAAGCGGCACTAGCTTCAAAAATTTGTAAGTAGGGAAAAAATACCATTCCGGTTTTATGTGGGGTGGTGTAACAGCAGGATTTGCCGGTACACCCAAACCCGGGGGATAAATCACGGTCAGGGTACTTATCAACGCTACTAAAAACAGAGAAGCAATTACGATCTTGTAGAAATGATGAGGATAGAAAGGATAGTGCCCTTTGGGTCCTCCTTCAATCTCCGACACACCGTGGAGCCGAAGAATCAGAACATGTATGAAAATAAAGAGTATCAACAGTGGCGGGAGCGCCCAAATATGTAGAAAATAAAACCGGGTTAAGGTATTTGCCGTTACTTCACTACCGCCCCTGAGGATCGTTAGTGCCCAACCACCAATAAGCGGAACTTCCCTAATTAGATTCGTCCCTACTGTTGTCGCCCAATATGAAAGCTGGTTGTACGTTAACGAATATCCTGTAAATGCAAACATAAGTGCTAAAAAGAACAGCACTACTCCCAGTATCCAGTTCAGCTCTCTTGGTTTCTGGTATGCACGTGTGAAGAATACTCGTGTAATGTGCAACAAAAGGGAAATGATCATAAGGTTGGAACCCCATCGGTGAAGGCCTCTTACCCAGAAACCAAGTCTCACATCCTCTGTAATATGTCGGATACTTTCGTAAGCCAAATCCGGAGATGGGATAAAATAAAAGGTGAGCAGTATGCCGGTAATGATCTGGAGACCAAACAGTACCAAGGGTGTGGCGCCCATGCAGTAAAACCACTTCTTCATGTGTACAGGGATTGGCTCCTTAATGAAAATTTTCTCATTGATCTCAACAAACTTTTTATAGTCTATGGGAAAGCGATCTTTAAACCATGTCCGAATGCTCATACCCAAGGCCCTCTTAATTTGTTCTCAACGTAAATGAAAACCAGGTTGCCCTCTTCCTTTACACGATACTCTTCCAACGGCTTCGGTGGTGGCCCTGATACTACTTTCCCATCTTTTCCGAAGACCCCCTGATGACAAGGACAGTAGAACCTGTCTTTGTTAGGTTCCCATTTCACAATACAACCAAGGTGGCTGCATATTCCTGAAAAAACCCTGTATCCGTCCTCCAAGCGTACTACAAATACTGGCTTACCACTGATACTGATTGCCTGTGCTTTGCCAACTGCCATACCATCATTTTTGGTGACAAGATATTTATGATAGGTCTTTTTCTTCCTCTCAGGAAGTATGTACAGAAAAACATTCCTCGCAAAAACTCCCATTGACATCAAGAAAGTTCCTATAATTCCAAAGTTCTGAATGAACGCTCTTCTCGACTGTAGTTTATTCATTCCGTACCCCCAATCTAATTGAAGACAAAGTCCTTTTGAGACATCTTAGCGTATTTCATATTCTCGTATTGAGTCTTTTCTCCGGCGATTGTTTCCGGTCTATTGAGTTTA
>CAZHRR010000165.1:0-4790 GCA_964534955.1 uncultured bacterium | reverse complement strand
TGGGGTAAATGATTACAACATCAGCTACACTTACTTTATGGACAGACACTATTTAGTAAAGGGCTGTAGTCAAAAGCTATCGCCTTCTTGAAAGTTTGACCTTGCGTTGTTCCAAATGTCAAACAAATAAGTATTAGAATTCCATGTGTCTTTTTCATGACGTTCTCCACTTTGGTTTTTTAAAGGTCACATTTCTAACACCGCCGCACCATTGAAGCGACTCGCCTTCAAGTCACGCAGTGCCTCATTGGCTTTCTCCAGATCGTAAATCTCTATTTCCGTCCGTATAGGAATCTCGCTTGCCATCTGAAGCAGTTCTGCACCGTCTGCATAAGTGGCATTAGCAGCAGTAGTGATCGTTCGCTCGCCGTAGATGAGTTTATACGGGAACTGTGGGATGTCACTCATGTGAATTCCCGCTGACACCACGGTTCCACCTTTCTTCACGTACTTGAGCGCTTCAGTCATCAGCCATCCCGCAGGAGCGAAGACCAAGCTGGCGTCCAGCTCAGTACCTGGATCGTCTTCGGCTGTGCCTGTCCATACAGCGCCTAATTCCTCCGCATGCTGCTGATGTTCCTCACTCCGCGTAAAGACGTATACCTCGCACCCCCAGTGCCTCGCCACCTGGATAGTAACGTGTGCAGAAGCGCCGAAGCCGTAGAGACCCAGCTTTTCACCAGGCTGGATGCCGCTCAGTTTCAGCGTGCGGTAGCCGATGATTCCGGCACAGAGGAGGGGAGCGGTCTGCTCGTCAGGGAAGCCTTCCGGCAGGGGATAGACAAATTGCCGGGGAGTGTTTACATACTCAGCGTATCCACCGTGACGATGGAGTCCGGTAAATTGCGCTTTGTCACAGAGATTCTCGAGTCCATTCTTGCAGTATTCGCACCTGCCGCAAGTGGAATTCATCCACGGAAGACCCACTCGGTCGCCTATCTTGAAATCGTCAACATCGCTTCCGGTCTCTTCTACAGTTCCTACGACCTGATGTCCGGGTACGATGGGGAGGACAGGCGTATTGAGGTCACCTTCGATAATATGGAGATCTGTCCGGCAGACGCCGCAGACATTTACTCTAATGAGAACTTCGTCGTTGGCAAGTTCTGAGATATCCAGTGAAGATGCAGTCAGCCGGTCACTTTCTATCAGTCCCGGCTCGTTGAGGATCATAACACGCATGATAAATTACCTATACTTAAAGCTAAAAGAAATCTACGCATGAAGGTGTAGATTTCACAGGATAGATGTTATTGAGAGATTACCGAATATGATATCGCCGATTATCTACGATTTCGGCATTTTCTGTCAGTTCTGTAACGTACGCTGATACGGCGTCATTCTGACGTTTGGTGAGCAGATCTTTCCGGATGAAATCCTTCTGTACCAGCCACTCTTCTTCATCGATTTCTGCTTGTGAATCATAACGGATGATGACCCAGCTTCGTTGTCCCTTAAAAGGTTTAAAAAATTCACCAGGTTCAGCTGAGGTAATTCGTCCAATAAGTTTTGGATTCTTCGTGCCTGTGTAAGGTATTGCCGTTGATAGCTTACGCTCTTTACCTTCAATTAACTTCACTTCTTCAAATTCTGCAGCCAGTTCTTCGAAACCTTTACCTGACAGGATCTCCTCGTAAAAGTTGGTGATCATCTCTTCAGCCTGATCCAACTGTTTTTCCAAACGAACTTCCCGTTCAATGCGCATTCTTACTTCTTCAAGAGATTGAGGACCCGGTTTGTGGATTTCTATAAGCTGGTAGACAGCAAAACTATTGTCTGTTTCTACAATATCACTAGTGGCATTCAGCTCAGAACGAAAGGCAAATCTGCTCGGTTCACGACTGAAACCGAATCCGGGGATGGGTGAATTCTCAGTGAATTTTCGTGAACTGTCTAAAGGAACATGGGATATTTCGACTGCCATGTCAAATCCGTTATCTTCCACTTCATACAGGAATTGTGTCGCTTCTCTTTTAAATCGGTTGCGCGTTGCAGGACCCATTTCGACTTTCAATAAAATGTGACTGGCTTGTACTTCCTCTTTATCACCTTCACCTCGCTTGTCCTGCACCCAGATGATGTGATAACCAAAACGGGATTCTACAGGTCCAACAATTTTTCCCACATCTGTATTGAACGCAGCCTCCTCGAATGGCGGCACCATCCGTCCCCGGCCAAACCAGCCCAAGTCACCACCTTGTTCAGCGGAACCGGGATCGGTTGAATGGATTTCTACGAGGGAGGCAAAATCTGCTCCCTCTTGCGCTTGCCGGGTGATGTCTAAAGCAAGCTGCTTTGTATCGATTGTGTCTTCAGCGGTAGGCTTCTTGTCCCACTTAACATACCTGAGTACACGAGTCTCATCCTGATAAAAGTCATCCAAGTGAGATTCATAATATTCCTCTACTTCATCATCCGTTGCATTGAATTCATCTCCCCTGAACGAAGAAGCAGGTACAGCTATTCCTGAGAGAGTAAAATCCACATTCTTGGAAATGAATTCCTGCCTGAGTTCATTTTTGGAAACTGTCACTGTATATCGTATTCGGTCGAAGAGCTTTTTCCTTGGAAGATAGTCTCGAATAAACGCTTCCCAGTAAAGCCACTCATCGCCTTGAGGATTATGAAGAGCGGCTAAGTACTTGTCCCTATCGAATACACCATCTGTCTGGAAATCGGGAATAGACTGAAATATTTGAGGAGGATTAACTTCAAGCTCATAAAAAACTTCGTCGTCAGTTGCTTCAATCCCGAGTTGTTCAACCTCTTGATCAATTACCGCAATCTGTACCAGTTCATCCCAGATTTCATCATAGAGTTGATCATTTTCCCGTTCAGAAAGTTCTTGTCCCTGCTGCCTTGCTAAATCTCTGCGATTCTGTACTGTTTGGAAGAACATGTCCGGAGAGATCAGCTCACCGTTTACCACAGCGATTGCGCTTTGCGGGTCTTCTTTTGACCAACCAAAGATCTCATCAAGAATATTTGCTCCGCCAACCAGTCCTCCTACAGTCATGCTTCCCAGGAACATAATCAGTAGTCCCCAAAGGATAAAGTGCATCCTGGTCCGCATAGAGTTCATCATACCCATAATTTGTCTCCTGGATTATCCTAAAAAATGCGGCGGAATATAGGGAGATTACTTAGGTTATGCAATCTACGAAAGAGGAGATTACAAGATGAAACAGGTTTGGATTCCCCGGAAAGGCACACCGGAAGTACTGGAAGTCAGGCAAACAACTGATCCGGAACCTGAATCAGGTGAAATCAGGATTGATGTTCACTTTTCAGGAATCAACTTTGCGGATATTCTGGCTCGCATGGGTCTATATCCAGATTCGCCCAAAATTCCATGTGTAGTAGGATATGAAGTGAGTGGAAAAGTAGATAAGGTAAGTGATGGGGTTGAATCAGAATGGATCGGGAAGAAGGTTGCAGCAATCACCAGGTTCGGGGGCTATTCCTCAAAAGTTTGTGTACCTGAGGATCAAATAATGATTGTTCCCGACGGTATTTCTTTAGAATCTGCGGCTGCATTACCGGTTAATTATCTCACGGCTTACATCATGATGGTTGAACAGGCCCGGTTTAGAGACGGTGACACACTTCTCATCCACGGCATCGGTGGTGGAGTTGGAATAGCCGCGCTTCAATTGGCTAATGTACTCGGCGCCAATACTGTCATTGGAACAGCTTCAGCGTGGAAACATGATTCAGTGAAAAAGTTGGGAGCTGATCATCTTATCGATTACAACAGTGAGGATTTTGTCGCACGGACATTGGAATTGACCGACGGAAAGGGAGTGGATCTCGTTCTGGATTCTATTGGAGGCAAGTACGCTGCACGCAGTTTTAGCTGTCTCCATCCGCTGGGGAGGGTTGTATTCTACGGAATGTCTTCCGCTGCTCCTGGGAAACGCCGCAATCTTGTATTAGGTTTGAAAGCTCTGCTTTCAACAAGCAAATTCCATCCCATCAGGCTCATGAATGAAAACAAGGGAGTCTATGGTTGTAATCTCGGTCATCTGTGGTCAGAACGTGAAAGCCTGGAAAAAGGGATGGAACAGCTGCTGACTTGGCTGGGAGACGGCAAGCTAACTCCTGTTGTAGACAAAGTTTTCTCTTTCGAAGAGGCGTCAGAAGCGCATAGTTATATACAGGATCACCTTAATCTTGGTAAAGTATTGCTTTCTCCTCTGCAATGATTGTATCAGCATCAGAATATGCGAAGACATGAATGTCAGCGCTAAATACTGCAACCCCCGCCAAGGCGGGGCTCTTTTCTATCAGGACGCTTCAGCGCCTGTTCGCCGTAATGATAATGTAGGCGAATTCTTTTCACATTAAGCCTGTCTACTCCCGCCACTGCGGGATACGACAGACAAGCGAGGTCATTTACCTGTCCGCCTACTGGCGTGATGGCCTCGTTGATAATCATTATAATTATTTTGCATAGCATCCGAGGAATGGCCTCATTGATATTCTAATTCACCCCCGTCTCGTACTTGCCCGTACGCCCCGTACTGTAAGGATTATATTGCCGATGAAAGAATTTTATGTTGTTTTTTTATTCTTCAATTTTTCTACTTTGATAATAAAACAGGAATGTTGGCAATGGATATTCACTTGCAAATTAGAATGTGCAATATAGTACTTCTCCCCCTCGAATGGGGGAGAAACACAAGAGGGGGTGATGGTTTTATTTATCGCCATTTTCTTTGGCACAAAGAAAACGGCTGCTCCTCTACAGGCGACCCTCCGGGTCACAGGAGCTCCTTCGGAGCAAAAGA
>CAZHRR010000164.1:0-4794 GCA_964534955.1 uncultured bacterium | reverse complement strand
CTCAAAACTTCCTTTTTTCATCAATGAGAATGTTCGCACTTATTAAGTGAATAGGATAATCAATCTACTTGCCTGCCCGACTACATTGTTCAGGCGGGCTGGAATTACAGCCTGTTGTGTTGTTAAGACGCTTCCAATATAGGAATTAGGGGTACAATTAACAGGTAGTAACAATGGAGTGAAACTTAAGCTAATTGGCTTACTTCAGGCTACCCTCCAAGTTTAAACGCCGACACATAGCTTGGCTCCAGACTATAGAAGTCCCGTATCACCCAATCATTAAAATGATGGCAAGCAAGATTCCCCACGTGACGGGCTGAGGGTATTGCCTGCAAAGCCGATACATCCAACTGTGAAAAAAGTTCATCGCATCCGTACTGTAGAATATCAAAACCTTCAGGGAGTGTTTCTAAATGTTCGGCTACCGTCCGGATTTCTGCTTTCTCCATCGGAATGGCGCCTGACGGTTCGACTAGGAAATCTTGTCCATAGGCTGCATCTTTGTGGGAATGGAGCAGACAGCGGACATTCTCCCCTCTCGGTTTTGCACCAGAGACCATGGCCTGAAGAGTCGGGACAGGAACCAGCGGAATGTCGGAACTGAAAGCCAATCCCTTTGCATAACTAAGTCCGATGCGCAAACCCGTAAACGACCCAGGACCGACGGACACCGCAATCCCGTCTAATTCCTGCAACTTAAGATGGTTGGAATTTCTCAGTTCTTCGAAGAAGTGCGGCAGTTTCTCGGCATGCTTCCTGTAAAGCGTCTCCTCCTTAATATCAACAAGTACACCTTCCCGGAATAGAGCAATTCCGCATACAGGTGTGGCTGTCTCGATGGCGAGGATGTTCACTCTTGCTCTCTCTTCCCGACCGTTATCCGTCGCTCTGTCTGTGATACAACTTCGAAATGTATCCATACGGCATCGTCCGGGATGACTTGGGTATGACGATCAGCCCACTCGATTACCGAAATCCCATCACCGAACAGGTAGTGTTCAATTCCAAGCACCACCACATCCGCTGCCGAGTCGATTCGGTAGAAATCAATATGATACAGAGGTAGCCTGCCATCAAACTCATTCACCAGCTTAAACGTGGGAGAGACAACATTTCCCTCCACACCCAGACCTTCCGCCAAGCCCTGGACAAAAGTCGTCTTACCGCTGCCGAGATCGCCGGAGAGGGCAACTACATCACCCTCAGTAAGATCAGATGCAAAATCCTTGGCGAGATCCCGTGTCTCTTCAGGAGAAGTAGTAACCTGTTCGACTTTTTCAAAATAATCTGAATTATTCATCCGAATAGATACTACAAATAACTACCAGTTTATTAGAATTATCAAACACTTTTGGGCTCCTCACTTATTCACGAGGGTAAGTTTAAAAGGGCGTACCTGCCCGCCGAAGGCACGCAGGCGGGAACGCCCTCCCAATTGGGAGTGATTTCTTTCCACCCAGCCCTTAAGGGCTGGGCTACGGAAGATTCTATGATAACTTGCGGAAAACGTACTCTTATCCATAGCCTAGTCCTTCCCGCCTGACCGATGGCGGGCAGGTAGGGCTAGGTAATGAGTGAATACAAATGCTGATACGCCGTTCACGGCGTTACACACACACCCCGAATAACCGGTTAGGGTAGACCCATCCGAACGGTTAAAGTTAGCGGACAGGCGGATTTTATGATATGTATGCATTGGAACCCATCCTCTCTTGAAGGGTAAGGAGGGGCAAAGGGGTGGTCTTTCAGAGAAATCCTTGGCGAGATCCCGTGTCTCTTCAGGAGAAGTAGTAACCTGTTCGACTTTTTCAAAATAATCTGAATTATTCATCCGAATAGATACTACAAATAACTACCAGTTTATTAGAATTATCAAACACTTTTGGGCTCCTCACTTATTCACGAGGGTAAGTTTAAAAGGGCGTACCTGCCCGCCGAAGGCACGCAGGCGGGAACGCCCTCCCAATTGGGAGTGATTTCTTTCCACCCAGCCCTTAAGGGCTGGGCTACGGAAGATTCTATGATAACTTGCGGAAAACGTACTCTTATCCATAGCCTAGTCCTTCCCGCCTGACCGATGGCGGGCAGGTAGGGCTAGGTAATGAGTGAATACAAATGCAGATACGCTGTTCACGGCGTTACACCCCGCCCGAATAACCGGTTAGGGTAGACCCATCCGAACGGTTAAAGTGAGCGGGCAGGCGGATTTTATGATATGTATGAATTGGAACCCATCCTCTCTTGAAGGGCAAGGAGGGGTAAAGGAGTGGTCTTTCAGAAATATCTTTCACGAGAGTCCGTGTCTCTTCAGGAGAAGCGGTAATCTGTTCGATTCTGCTCAACTACGAGAAGTTAGAGTAAGCACCGGTACGAGCATCTCCTCCATGGAGATCCCGCCGTGCTGGAAACTGTCCTCCAGAGATTCTCGGTACTTGTGATATTCAGTGGGATAAACAAAATAACGCTCTTCCTTAGCGATGAGGTAATTGGTCCCTTTGCCCATCTCAGGTAGATGATATTTAGCCGGCTGCTTGATGACCAGGGCGTGCTTATCCGGACAATTGAGATTGCGTCCGTACTTGTAGCGGACACCTGAAGAGGTCTCCCGGTCACCCGCCACTCGGACAGCTTTTTGCACTCGTATGCTGCCGTGATCAGTCGTAAGAATGACGCGATAGTCCGATTCACTGAGCTTCCGCAAAACTTCCAGCAGCCAGGAATTGTGGAACCACGTCTTCACCATGGAACGGTAGCCGGCATCATCAGGCAGCATCTCCTGCAGCAGATCGGAATGAGAGCGGTGATGTGTCAGAAGGTCCACAAAATTCACTACTAGAGAGATCATATCCGTCCCTATGATATCACCCAGTTTCTTGAGAAAACCTTGACCTTCACGTACTACAGCTACCTTGGAATAGTGCAAGGTTTTATCCCGAAATCCCAGTCTATCCAGCTGCTCCCGAAAAAGAGTTTTCTCTTCGCGATTCAAGCTGTGCTCATCGCGGGACATGGAAGCCCACAGTTTCGGTCGCCTTTTCTGGATTTCATCCAGTGTCACTCCGCTGAAGATACCATTCCGGGAAAATGGCGTCGCCGACGGAAGCAGCGAAACATGATAATCCACTTCAAAATCAAAATATCGCTGGATGTCAGGGAGAATCGTTAGCGCCTGATCGAAACGAAAACAGTCGATCACCAGCAGAAATACCTTATGCCCTTCTTTCAGCTGCGGCATTACAAACGATTTCACTACATCAGTCGCGAGTGTAGGACGTTCAGATGTCTTGGTTTTGATCCAGTCAATGTAATGGTCTGTAACAAATTTCGTGAATACCGTGTTACAATTTGCTACCTGCTCCTCGAGAATTGGCTTGAGACCTACGTCCTTCCTCTCGTCCATTTCCAGCTGCCACTGGAGGAGTTTTCGATAGAGCTGCCACCAGCCGTCGGCATCCAAATCTGACGAAAGTGCAGCATCGATTTCCTGAAAGTCCTGAAGATATCCTGAGGTTGCCTTGTCCCCCAGTATCTTCTCCTCTTCCAGGACTTTCTTGCAGGCGAGAAATATCTGGCTGGGATTGACCGGCTTGGTGAGATATCCCGACACCTTTTCTGAGATAGCTTCGTCCATGAGCCACTCTTCCTCATTCTTGGTGATGAGGACCACCGGCAGAGCAGGACGAACGTTTTTAATCTTTCGAAGTGTTGCAATACCATCGAGACCCGGCATCATCTGGTCCATCAGCACGAGATCGTAGCGATCTTTCTGTACTGCATCAATAGCATCCTGACCGTTGGTGACCTCCGAAACCTCGATACCGCGTTCCCTGAGGTAGAGAACGTGTGCACGGAGGAGTTCAATTTCATCGTCCGCCCAGAGTATTTTTCCGCGTAAATCGGTAGTCATAGCTGTGAGGTAATTTAGCACGGAATTTGGTAATTGGTGAATGGTGATTAGTGAAACAAACAGAACAAACAGAACACAGAGAACCTCAGAGAACCACTGAGGAATTATCTGCAGTGCATAGCCTCCTGTGGTAATCCTGCGGATAAGGAAAAGAGAAAAGGATTGGTTCTGTCCGAGCGGTTGGGAGTTGGCTGATCTTCCCTCTCTTCATAAGAGAGGGACCGAGGGTGAGTTCAAAACAAGGTAACATTCACGTCGCACTTGCTCGTCTTTAGATCCATCAACTTGACGGGACTTCACTGGTCTCTACTTCCACCGATCAGTGACCCTTTCAGGGCTCACCGACCCTCCTACGTTTCACTACGGACGGGCAGGCGGTTAATGGTAGCTTTTTCAATCTGACAGGAACAAGACTACCTGTCAGGATTGGTTCTGTCATCAAAAACTACAAAGGAAAAACTCTACTTCACCAGCAGTATCTTACGGTGCAAGTTACGATCTTCCGTCTGCAGAACCAGGAAGTAGATACCTGTGGCGGCGTTGCGACCGTAGGCATCCCGGCCGGCCCAAGTGATTTCATGGAAACCGGCTTCCTGCTGCCCATCGAACAGTGTGGAAATCTGTTGACCGAGAAGGTTCACTACGCTTAACCGGACATGGCTTTCGTCAGGAAGCTCGTAGCGGATGGTCGTCACCGGATTGAATGGATTGGGGAAGTTCTGGTGTAACACTGCTTTCTCCGGCAAGGGTGGCTTGAGATTGAGGCGGTACTGACTCTCGGGATAATTAGTCGCTTCCCCGGCTAGACTCCACAAGGCTGTCCCTATGTCCATGACGGTTTCTGACTCTACTCTCTTCCGGAATTCCACGGCAAGGATGGGTTCCTC
>CAZHRR010000163.1:0-4846 GCA_964534955.1 uncultured bacterium | reverse complement strand
AACTTTTATACTGAAATTATTCAAAATCCAAAGCTGGTGAATAGGTTAGGATAGGTATTCTTTGGATTTATTTTAAATACAGCCAGCAGGATACAATCATAACCGGAGAGATGACAAGTTTCAGGTTTATTAACCGGTATCTCACCAATCTTTCCCAGACTCCCTTCCCGGTGATCCCGAGTTACTGGATGGGTGAACTTTTTGTTTCCCTGTCTCAACATCAATGGAGCAATCTATTTTTCTTCGGGGGGCTTTTCGTGTCAACTGGGTTGGTGGGAATTGAAGTTTCAGGTTTTGCAGCACGGCGAAATTATCATACCACCTATCAATTAATGGAGGGAACCGGACAACAGAGACGGGTATTATCAGCCCAAAAGTTCTCGAACACTCAGCATAGTAACAGCAGGCTAATTACAAAGCTGAGTTGGTTTACCCCACAAATGAGAGGCTTGGTTACTAAAGATATCCTTCAATTTGTGAGGACACCTCAGCAGTGGGTGCAGTTCCTGCTTCTCAGTTTCTTTATCGGAATCTACTTGATCAACCTTTCCCGGGCGGATGTCAGACTTTCACTCCTCTCTCCATTCTGGCAGCGGGCAATCTATATGATGAACTTCGGATTCAGTGGATTTATACTCGCAGCTCTGACTTCCCGTTTCGTTTATCCCCTCATCAGTTTGGAGGGAAAGGGTCTGTGGATCCTCATGGTTTCTCCCATGAATTTATCAAAACTGTTCAAAGAAAAATTCTGGCTCTCATTTGTCATATTTTTTACAATTGCAGAAATGGTGGCTTTAGTCAGCAACTACTATCTGAGTCACAGTTTATTCCTCACACTAATTACTACCGTTTTTCTCATATTAATGAGTCTTTCTCTTATCAGCATTGCGTTAGGACTTGGTGCAGTCTATCCGCAATTCTACGAAAGGAATCCCATGAGAATCAGCTCTAGTGCAGGAGGGATTATTACTGTTGTGGTCAGTCTTTTTTATGTAGGCATAATGGCGGGTGGTTTAGTCTGGATTGTGACGCTTATGGAACAAGGGTCAAAGATGTTACATCTGATGCCCATTTTGCTAAGCGTTCTTTTACTTAATATTACGGCTACTGCTTTACCACTATGGTTAGGATATAGGTCACTGATAAGGACAGAACTTTGATTTTAGTTTGCCAGAAAATAGAGTAAAAATAAACAAGACTTCGTAAATTAATTTATTGTCGCCTGTTAATCGTTCTGTACGACAGATAGATTTTATTGAGATGAATTTAAAAAGTCCCTCGCAAAGTCGCCAAGAACGCAAAGAGAATATTTATGACAGAAAACGAAATTGCTAAGATTTTAGTTAATATATTTTTGAAAGTTCATAGGACTTTAGGTCCTGGTTTATTGGAATCTGTTTATGAAGCTGCAATATGTCATGAACTTGATAAGCTCGTCCACAGGACTCTGCGAGGAATGAAATTTAGAAGACAACAGGGAATTTCTGTAGTTTATGATGATGTAAAAATGGATATTGGTTTTAGGGCCGATATAATTGTAGAAAACAAAGTAATAGTGGAAATTAAATCTATAGAAGCAATTGCACCTGTTCATAAAAAAACATTATTGACTTACTTAAAATTAACTGATTTAAAATTAGGATTACTTGTTAATTTCAATGTAAACCTAATAAAAGAGGGTATTATCCGCAGGATCCTTCGGACAAGAATAGTCAACAATTTATGATTCTTAGCGTCTTTGCGAGAAATAATATTGAATTTCCATGCCTGATGGTAGGTATGCGAGACGATCAAATAATTGGGAGTCAGCTATGAAAAAACAATCTCTCTATCACTATCGCGCCATTGTAGTCTCTGTCTATGATGGGGATACTTGCACGGTGGACATTGACCTTGGGCTCAATATCTGGACCCGGGGAGAAAAAATCCGATTAATCCGGATTAACGCCCCTGAGCTTCGGGGAAAAGAAAGACCTGAGGGTTTGAAATCAAGGGATTACCTGCGAAAGCTGATTCTGGGTCAATCCATTATCTTGGAAACGATCAAAGATAAAAAGGGGAAATATGGCCGTTATTTGGGTGAAATATGGATCCGTGATGATAAAGGCGAATACCTGAATGTCAATGACGAATTAGTAAATGAAGGGATGGCGGAGTATAAGTCGTATTGATGACCCGTCGTTATCGAGGGTATACAAGGATGAAGGCAGCAGTGGGTTTGTTGTCTGATAAGTCTAAAGTTTTGAAGATTTAATTCCTTGTCACAACTCAGGATCGAAGGTAAAATTATTTCACGTAAATCTATTTTCCATAATACTATAACTGATTTGTGATTAGTTTGGATTAGTTGTGATGGCAGAAGAATCAACGAAAAAAAATAAGTCCCCGACGGTTGTCGTTGTCGAAGACAATTATAATAGTCTTCGTTATATGCTATATCTTTTGAGGAGACTAAATGTACATACAATCCATGCTGAAACTGGTGAGGCAGCCTTGGATATGCTTTTACCATATTCCACAGAAAATAAAGGAAGAATCGACTGCATCTTGGTTGATACTCATCTTGGTACAGGTATATCAGGAATACTTTGATGGAGAAATTACGTGACCACGCCTATTTTGCTCATCTTCCTATTATTGTGGTAACACCCAAATACGGTGGTGACTTTGATGATTTACTAGAGAAAGGGTTTACGGATTTTCTATCTAAACCGTTTACATTAGTTCAATTAGAAAATTACTAAGGAAATATATTCCCACAATGAAATTGGAATGAGAATACATTATTTATCTATAGTATCCTCAAGTGAATGATTGAGTTAAGCTGTATAATTATTATCCCAATCCATTCAACCCAAGGACAATTATTCCTTTCAATGTTCATACAGCCGGACAGGTTAAGGTAGTTTTGTACAATCTACTTGGGAAGGGAGTTGCTATTCTCGCAGATCAGTACATGACTCTTGGCGAGTATAAAATAAATCTGAATACGCAAACCTTTGCCACGAGTGTGTATATTTATGATATGACCGTAAATAGTAGCGAAAAAGGAATTGTGTTCAAAGATGTTAAGAAGATGGTGGTGATGAAAATAATCCAGTATCTTCAGTTTTGATTAAGAAAAGCTCCTTGACTGATAGTCAGGGAGCCTTTCCTTTATGTAATGTCGGGGAAAGTCTAAAGCTCTTTACGCTTCTTTTTAGCACGCCAGAAGGTGAATAATTTCCGGTAGCTGCTCAACGGTGTATTAACAAAAGAGGCGATCTTCTCCCAGCGCTGAAGAGCAATGACAATGATTATGACAACGATGATGGGCTGAGCCAACGGAGATTGAGAAACGGCAACCCCTATCAAGAGGCTCATAATAAATTTGGCAACGAGCAGGTAAGTCTTGATCACTGTTTTTCCATTTATGTTAAATCCTATTACGCACTTTTATTTGAAGAGTTCGCAAGGATGTGACTAACAACACATTCATCTGTCTGCTGTACTTCCATTTGTCCTCACTGACAGTTAGATTTAACCCAACAGTGAAATGGAAGTCTGACAAAATAGGATGATGAATCGACTCGCTTACATTGTTATTTCAACTGCAATGCTGCAGTCTTTCCTCTCAGCTCAGCCTATGCGTTCTTACCATAGTTTTGAAATGGGAGGCGGTGCGATATACTTGATGCGCAGTGGACAAAATGATAACTCTTGGGGTTACAGAGCCTTTGCTGCATGGCATATTTCACCTCGATATGCTCTTGGTATCAGTCACAGCTCAACTGAAGTTGGCAGCAGTAATGAAGATTCGATCAAGCCATTTACAGCTACCGGTGCAGCTCTGGAGATCTCTTTTCGGCGCGGTGATCCTGTTGTGAGCTATACATCTATCGGTATGGCAAATGTCTCCGGTGAAGATGAATTGCTGTTCATGTTTGGCATGGGTATCAGGATTCCTTTGGGCAAAAAGTGGCTATTGAGGCTGAGTCTGCGGGATTACCAGAGGGAAATAGGGATACCGTTTATTTCCTTTCCCGGTGGAAGAGTGGCGGTACAGGGAATCGGTTCGAATTATCTTGAATTGAGTCTGACGTTGAGCAGGAGACTTTTAGAGAAGAAAATGGAAACAAAAGATTGGCCCAGAAAGAGAGGGAGACATCCACGATGGTGAAATTCAGACAACACTTTTTCTTAATAGTCTTAGTAACAGCTTTAATGATGGTTTCAGATTATGCACAGGATACCACTCAAAAGAATCAATCTGCTGTTAAACTTAACCCTGATCGACAAATTCTTGGTACCTGGCGTGGGGGTCCGGAAGGGATGCAGGAAGCGACCTTTAAATTTGTTTTCAATGGAGCTGTTTATATCGATGACGAGAAAGCCCAATGGGAGATTTCAGGAGAAACTGAACCTTATACTGTTACCCTCAGGTACAAGGATTCCATCTACGAAGACGAGGTGTGGGGATTGACGTTTGAAAGTGATTCTACGCTTATGCTTTATATTGGTGAGACCGTCGAGATACTTATGAAAAAGGTCGAATAAATAGGAAGTGTGTTAGGCTTTGTTTGTGAAGGAGTAAATCCCAAAATAATAATTGCATTCAGGACATTATATAGAGGAACTATTTAGTTGAACTGGAGTCTCGGAACCGCAATTGACTTAGAACTCTAAAAATGGGAAAAGTATTCAACAGAAAAGGATTCACAAAACGCCGTCGTGTACAAGAATGTAAATCCCCGTTGCTGAGTTAATTGCTTATGAGATTAGGAAAATGGAGGGAGGAAATTCTGAATAGTCATGTCAGAACATTGAGTTGTGGAGCTTTAGTTGAAAGACCTCCCCTTTTTCCCCT
>CAZHRR010000162.1:0-4937 GCA_964534955.1 uncultured bacterium | reverse complement strand
TGTCTTCGCAATAATGCATATTAAATCAATCACTTAGGGTATGCGAAACATGAGTTACTCATATATACCGAATTTACATTTCATCGAAGGCTCTAAATACCCGGCACTTCCTCCATAGGAGTCCCTACGGGACAAAGTGCTGGGTAATTTTACACCAAAACTTGAGTAAATTACAGTAATGAACAATGATTTATCAGTTAGTATAAAACATAAAGCTTTCGAACTGGGTTTCCAAAAAGTTGGCATTACCAAAGCTGTTCATACTTCCCGAGAAAAGGCAAAGCTTAGAATGTGGTTGGATCAACATTACAATGGCACCATGGAATGGATATCAAAAAGAAAAGATGAACGAGGAGATATCTTTCAATATTTCCCGGAAGCTAAATCTGTTATCAGCGTCGGGATGAACTACTTTCACGGCAATGCCGACGGAGAGATGAAGATATCCAACTATGCCTGGGGTGATGACTATCACGAGGTTCTGAAAGATCGGTTACAACAGCTGCTGGAATCGGTAAAAGAACTGTTTCCTGATGTAAAAGGTGTGGTCTGTGTAGATACTTCTCCTGTGATGGAGAAGGCGTGGGCTCAGCGAGCTGGACTTGGCTGGATAGGGAAGCATACAAATTTGATCAGCAGAGACTACGGTTCGTGGCTATTTCTTGGAGAGCTGATTCTCGATTGTGAGTTGAAATATGACAACCCTTTTGTGGAGGATCTATGTGGATCGTGCACCGCTTGTCTTGATGCCTGCCCAACCGATGCCATTGTTGGGGAGTATGTGATAGACTCCCGCCGGTGCATCTCCTACCTCACCATTGAACACCGGAGTGATCTTCCGGAGGAATTTGCAGGGCAGTTGGATGGGTGGATATACGGTTGTGATATATGCCAGGAGGTCTGTCCGTGGAATCGGAAATTTTCGCAGAAAAGCCGGGAACCTGCTTTCGCTCCCAGGAGTGAAATCATAGAACGTAATACAGCAGAATGGAGTGCCCTCACCGAAGAGGATTTTCTTCGAATATTTAGGAAAAGTCCCGTACTGAGGGCTAAGTTTATTGGGTTGAAGCGAAACATTCAGTCCGCTATATCTCACAGCAAAAAGGAGCAGCCATGAAAAAGTCAGTTATAGCAATTCTCATTCTTATTATCACTGGATCCGGACAGTTTGTACCAAAACAGTTTGTACCAAATATCTCTGTGGCTACTGTAGATGATGCCAACGCCACTATCATTAACTCAGCCGGATTAGGAGTTAAGCATGATTTCAACATGTGGTTTACGGAACTAACTGACTGGACAAATCTTAAATCAATCAATTACGATTTTGGCTGGTATGGTCAGTTCGGTTCTTCAGGCTTCGGTTTTACTCACATGCAGAAGGGGAGGGATTTGCTGCACACCGGAAGCGGGCAGCATATGGGCGCAGGATTCTATCTTGGGAATACCACTCACATCTCAAGTGATGGATATGAGGCCTTCGATATGGGATTACTTTACCGCGGTAACTCATGGCTCTCCGCCGGACTGCAGTGGAAGAACCTCTGGTCCCGGGAACGTGGGGTGCGGCAACCACAACAATTCCAAGTGGGTGTGGCTCTTAGACCGTTTGGCAATCGTCTGACTGTGGCTTATGATCACCGGTTCTCAGCTCCGTATAATGAATTCAGCGGGTTTTCAGACTTAGGTGGATTTGCTCAAATTCAAGCTGAAGTAATTGATGGTGTCAAGCTATTCGCCAGCTATGATTTAGCGGAAGCGACAAAAGGAATGCAGGTGGGCATCTCCCTGGGATTTGGTCAGATAAGTGTGGAAACCTTCCACAATTTGGATGATATCAGCAATTATGTAAGCCCGAGCCTCACCGGGTGGTTTTATTCCAATGAGAAGCGCCGTTCGCTGGTCAAAAGTAAAAAGCCTACGTTTGTCGAGTTGGGTTTCGAGAGGCCGGTATCAGATTCCCCGTCTCCCAGGGCATTTTTCGGTCCTAAAACGGTGACGCTGCGGGAACTCATAAATGAGATCAACGACCTGGCAGAAAATCCTGAAGTAGATGGTATTATCCTCCGGGCGGATCACTACGGCTCCGGTACCGGGATGTTTCAGGAATTAACAGATGCCCTGCGTAAAGTGAAAGCCTCAGGGAAGAAGATATTGGCCTTTATGGACAATGGAAGCGACCAGCAGTATGCATTAGCGTGTTTGGCGGACTCCATCTATCTCAATAGCGGCGGCGCTCTGGCCATAATCGGCAGGGGTATGGGTATTGGGTTCTATAAAGGACTGTTCGATAAGCTCGGTATTGACGCCCAGTTCTACCGCAGGGGTGACTACAAGACAGCTGCAGAACCGTTTACCCGGAAAGAACTGACTGAGACCAGCCGGGAAGCGTATGAGGCAGTTCTTCATGATCTGCAGGAAGTCTATTCCGGAATGATCAAGCGCGGTCGAGGTTGGTCCGATGAGAAACTTAATGAGGTCTATGATAAAGTTCTTTTCACGGCTCCCCTGGCGCTTGAAGCTGGATTGATTGACGGTATTTACCACCCTGATATGATCGAGAAAAAGGTGAAAGACATTGCCGGTGAAAAGGCAGCGATAGTGAAAGCTCACAAACAGCCCAAGCCGTGGGAGTACGATTGGGAGTCTCCGGCGGGGCCCAAGATAGCTCTCATTTATGCCGAAGGCCCTATTCAGCCGGGGAAGAGCCAATCGTCTCCCTTCGGAGGAGATAAGATCATTGGATCGGAGACGACCTCCAAAGCGATTCGCAAAGCCCGGGAAGATAAGTCTGTTAAAGCCATCGTTATGCGTGTAAACAGTCCCGGCGGTTCTGTACTGGCTTCTGAAGACATCTGGAGGGAGGTGCATCGAACAACTCATCCCGATTCCGCAGATGAGGAAAACCGGAAACCGTTCATCATCTCCATGGGGAATGTAGCAGGTTCCGGCGGATATTACATCTCCTGTGCCGCCGATACCATCGTGGCTGACTCGGCATGTATTACCGGCTCCATTGGTGTGCTGGGCGGAAAGATATCGCTAGGTGGATTGTTCGAGAAGATCGGTTTCAATGTGGATATCGTGAAAGAGCAGGAACACGCCGATGCATTTGGAATACACCGCTCCCTTACTGAAGAAGAAGGGAAGAGCTACCAGGGGATTATCGACAGCTTTTATGAGCAGTTTCTGCGCCGCGTTGCGGAAGGCCGCGGGATGACCACCGAAGAGGTCGATGAGGTAGCGCAAGGGCGCATCTGGACCGGCAGGGCTGCCCAGAAGAGAGGTCTAGTGGACGAACTGGGCGGACTGGAGCGGGCTCTCGAAATTGCCGAGGAGATGGCAGGCTTGGATGATAAAGGGTACGAGCTGCAGATTGATCCCGGGACTGAAGGAATGAAATTCGAGTTTGAGGTGCAGTCGCAGTCCGGACTGCAGAAGCTGCTGGATGCGTTTGAAGAAGACATCCCCGTTGCCCGCCTGCTGGATAGAGCCAAACTGATTCACGATGAAAAAGTTCTGTACCTTATGGATGTAGAACTTTTTGAGGAGTAAAAGAATCCTTTGATAACCTATTGAACAAATTAAAAAGCCTAAAATTCGCCTGTCCACAGGGCACAGCCTCCTTCGTAGATCCTGCGGACTTTTCGTTGGGAAAACTTGTTCATAGCACCCCCGCCTGCCTGCCAGCCCTCCTGACAGGTCGGGGGCAGGCTGGCTCCCGACAGAATGGAAGGGCGGGCAGGGCTATTAACTGCATTTCCCCGCCTGAATGGCCCGTCCGAACGGCAGGGCCGGGCGGGCAAAGTCGGGCAGGCCGCCTTAATCAGGCAAATTTTAACTCTTTTTTCTTCACACATAAGGTTAATCAAAGGTTTCTAGAAAGGAGGATGCTATGCCAAAAGTAGGAGTTGTTCTTTCCGGCTGTGGTGTATTTGACGGCGCCGAGATTCACGAGTCTGTCATTACCATGCTTGCTCTCGACCGGGCTGGAGCCGAGTATCAGTGCATGGCTCCCGATGTGAAGCAGATGCATGTGATAAACCACCTCACCGGCGAGGCAGCGGAAGGGGAATCCCGGAATGTACTGGTGGAATCAGCCCGCATTGCCCGGGGTGAGATTGTTGACTTGGCTACCGTAAAGAGCGACGATATGGATGCCATTATTTTCCCCGGTGGATTTGGAGCTGCTAAGAATCTGTGCGACTTTGCAGTGAGAGGATCCGACTGCGACGTTCACCCCGAGGTGCTCCGCGTGGTGAAGGAGATTCACAAAGCTGGCAAACCGATAGGTGCTGCCTGTATCGCTCCGGCTATGATGGCGAAGGTAATGGAGGGTTCAGACTCTTCTGTGAATCTCACTATCGGCACTGACGAAGAGACAGCTGGAGCCATAGAGTCTATGGGAGCTTCCCATGTGAATTGCCCTGTGAAGGAATTTGTTGTGGATCGAGAGAACAAGATTGTGTCCACACCGGCGTATATGCTCGCCAGCAGGATCACCGAAGTGGAAGTGGGCATCTCTAAACTCGTGGATGAGGTGCTGAAGCTTATTTAGCGTCAGAACATTGAAAATCACTTTATAAAACGGATTCAAGTTTTAATGCAACTGAGGTCTGGTGAGCTATATTTTTCAGGCATCTTCATATTTGGATTTTGTGTCGTGGTGCTTTGGTTGGAAAACCTCCCTGCCAGCCCGCCTGTCCGCCCGTCCAAGCCGTTCGGACGGGAATGACTTAGTTGGGCAGGCCCTTTTTCCCTTTCCTCTTGAAGGAGGGGAACTGGAGTCTCGGTACCGCAATTGACTTAGAACTCTAAGAATGGGAAAGGTATTCAATAGAAAAAATTCACAAAACGCTGTCGTGTTAAGAAACAGATACCTGTTGCTGAGTTAATTGATTATGAGATGAAGAAAATGGAGGGAGAAAGTTCTGAAT
>CAZHRR010000161.1:0-4949 GCA_964534955.1 uncultured bacterium | reverse complement strand
ATTTTCAGTGGCGGTATTGACAGGACAATCCAAAGTGGGGACATCCGCTGCACATTTCCTCGGTATTGGGGTTGGTGCCCGGAGTGTCAGCATGGGGGGAGCTTTCACATCTATCGCATCTGATGCCTCTGCACTTTACTGGAATCCAGGCGCGGTATCCCGTCTTGAGAACAGCCAAGTTCTTTTCTCATCCGCGGAATGGCTAGTGGAAACAAATCTAAATATGCTCGCTGCAGTTTTGCGAATTGACCGTTCAAGAGCAGTGGGACTTTGTTTTGTTTATCTGGATTATGGTAAGGAAGAAATCACCGACTTCGAAAACCAAGATGGTACAGGGCTATTCTGGTCTGCTCATGACCTTTCTACTGGCTTGACATACGCTCAAAATTTAACAGACCGATTTTCAGTAGGCGGAACTATCAAGTATATTCAACAACAAATCCACAATGAAAAAGCCTCAAGTGCCGCGCTCGATCTGGGACTTCTGTATAGGACTGTCAATGAGAAGATTCAAATCGGCATGAGCATTTCTAACTTCGGTCAGGATATGATGATGGACGGTAAAGACCTTTTCCGGAGAATTGATCTGGATCCCGATCACGAAGGACATAATGAAACCATTGTAGCAAAACTAAAAACTGATCCGTGGCCCTTGCCTCTCTTTTTCAGAGTCGGAGTTTCTTCTAACATCATTTCCTCTTCAGTATTGCGACTTACCCTCGCCACTGATGCAGTAATCCCCAGTGATGATGTGGAAACAGTGCACCTGGGGTCTGAACTCGCATTTCTGGATCGGGCATTCCTCCGCGCAGGATATAAATCCCTCGGCAACCCGGACAGCGAAGAAGGATTTACTCTGGGCGTGGGAGCTAACGTGTTCTCCAGCGGATTTTCACTGGATGTTGACTACACAGCACAGGACTTTGGAATGTTTGGCATTGTTTCCCATCTTGGGCTAACTATCTCTTTCTAGTTAAGCACCTATGTCATCCATACACGTAATTTGTAACCTAGTGCTGTCCAAAATAAATCGAATTAAGCATATTTTCCCTGTAGTTCTGCTTGTTTACAGACATGAAGGAACAATTTTGGACAGAGTTTTCCACTTGTTAAAGAATCAATCCCCTGAAATGAACTTAAGAATACTAACTGTTGTTATTTTGCGCACACAATCTAAAATGTTATCAAAGGGATTTACCCCGTCATTTATGGCGGGGATACGAATATACGATAAATAAGGGGTTTATCCCGTAACACAACGAATCATATTATTGGGCTGGAGCCCACATTGTTTGGTTTTTATCATGCCCCTACCATAAATGACGGGGTAATTATTTCAACATTACAAACATTTTGGACAGGCTTGTTTGCACAAAATTCTATTCAAAAACTCTTTGCAATAACAGTAAATTCTACTATATTTATTCGATAGTAACTCATATATGAGTTACGTTTGGCAAATGACAGTCGTCCAAAAAAATGAGGTGAACAAAATGCAAAACAGATATTGGATAGCATTTTTAACTATGACAGGGATGTTGTTCGCAGCAGATATAACATTCCAAGTGGATGCTACAGCTAATCCTGATGCATATACCGGTTTTGGGTTAAAAGGCAGCTGGGATGCAGATGGAAACTATGATTCCGGTTGGGGTGGCGGAATGGAACATGCTGCATTCACTGATGCCGATAGTGATGATATTTGGGAAGTCACAGTTGCACTGGTGAATGACGGTGGTACAAATACTTGGTCTTGGGGAATCCAGGATGAGAACGATGTATGGATTCAAGGTGGATCCGATTTCACGGTTCCAGATGACAACCCGCAAACTATTTCCACATCAATTGCGCCTCCTGGTGACATTAACGTAACATTCCGAATCAATTCCTCAACAGTTCAAGGAATTGTTGATTCTACATCCGGTGTGGATTTACGTGGCACTGTTACACAGTGGGGTCCCGGCACCAACTTGAACAGTGTTGGCGGTGACTATTGGGAACTCACCATTCAACTTGCTACAGGAGATTATGAATATAAGTACGGTGCTCAAATCTTGAATCAAGATGGTACAACCACAGATTATTGGGAAAATGACATTCCCGGAGCTGATTACCAAGGCGACAATCGTACTTTAACCGTAGGAACAGAAGATATGGTCTTAGATTTTGATTATCTCGGCAGAGGCCCTGATAATAATTTACCACCATATGCTCCATCAGATTCAATTGATGTTTTCTTACGGGTTAATATGTCCGAAGATCCTGACTTCAACCCGGATAATTTGTTATCCATTGTAGGAGCATTTCCTGGCCCCGACGGAGCTGATAATATGTGGAATCCAGGTAATTATTTGCTTTCTCAGGAGGGTGAAAGCTCTTATTGGAACTACCACCTAAAACTGGATCCAGCCGGTGCCCCCTTTGATAGTATGATGTATCGGTTCCATAATAACGGAACTGATTGGGGAGGTCATTCAGAAAATGTAACTGGACACGGAATGTTTCCTGATAACGAGAATCGTGGAATCTCCATTGGCGCAAATGACACGACTATCCAGTGGGTCTATTGGAACGATCAAGGTCCTGCGGAATTCGAAAGTGATGCTGTACTGGAACCAATGACCTTCGAGACAGATCTTTCCAATGCAGTTTCCAATAACGGGTTCGTACTGGGTGATACTCTGGTTGTCAAATACGGATATGGCGGTTCAGCGTCTTCCGTTCAAACTGACACATTAGAACAGGTTCCGTTCAGCTACACATACTCTCTAACATTGGATTCTCTTTCAGTTGATTTGACGGTTGGGATGTTCTATCAGTACTACAGGATCAAGGATGGGACCGAATACCGAGAAATCTACTTCAACTTCGACTACACCGGTGACGACGTGACCTTGAACGAGAAACGTCTCCATGATCTATCCGGTGCCGTTAGTGGAAGTGAGTTCTCAATCGTTGATGATGTGGATTCCAATGTGGAACCTCGGCGGATGCCTGTATTCCGAAATACTGACCCTATCGGAGAGGAACTCACAGTAACCTACACAGTTGACGTTCGTCCCGCCTATTACCAGGTTTTAGCTGGGGATACACTTGAAGACATACAAGGTACTTTTGACGTTACCGATCCTGATAGTGTTATTGCCTGGGGTCCCTGGATGAATGGCCCGGCATCAGAACCTCTTACGGGCGAGTCATGGACAACTTGGGGCGGTACTCTGTTCGGAACAGTTGAAAAACAGATGCATGACGACGGCTCAACCGGTGGTGATGCAGTGGCGGGTGACAGTGTGTACAGCTTGCAGGTCACCTATGAGGCCACGGCCACAATTGGGCAGGAATTCAAGTTCGGTCTTAGAGGTGGTGACAATGAATCCGGATACGGGTTGAATCACATCGAGAACATTGATGTAGCTAACCCGACTGTGGTTTCATACTGGGGTTCAATTAATCCCCTTTTCTATGATGCTTGGGATTTCGACACTAACACACCAATCCTTTCTGTGGATGAAGTAGTTTCTGCCACACCTCGTCGTTTCACACTGGGTGATAACTTCCCGAATCCGTTCAATCCAGTGACTACGGTTGAGTTTTCCATCCCCATTGGCGCCGAGGTAACCTTGAGTATCTACAACCTCTTGGGGCAGAAGATCGCTACAGTTCATAACGGATATGCCAAACCCGGTAATTACAGAGCTACCTGGAATGGAATGGACATGCATGGCCGTCCAGTTTCCAGCGGTGTTTATCTCTATGAGCTGGATGCAGGCTCCTATTTCCATCAGGTGAAGAAAATGACGCTTCTTAAGTAGATAGCTCATTTAAAGACTGTTTAAGAAAACGGACTCCAGCAGGAGCCCGTTTTCCTTTTACACTATGATCACTGAAAGAGAAAACGAATTATCACATGTTGTAAGCTTCACTCATAAAACCTCTGTTTTTATTCTCCTTCCCGCTCCATTTATTTCAGCAACAAGCACTTTCTCGTGAGTGAGTAGTTCCTTGATTTGAGGCAATAAAAATAGATCCCGCTGGGGTTTTCTGCTGCTTGCCATGTTACTTCATGTATTCCTGAAGGGAGGTCTTCGTTAACCAGATTGGCAACTGTTCGACCACTAATATCATGAATCGTTAATTCTACTTTCGCAGCAATTGGCAAGTCAAACGAGATTATTGTAGCGAGATTGAAAGGATTGGGATAATTTTCATAGAGACGAAACTTATTGGGTGTGATGACTTCATATTTATTGATGTTTATTTCTGATACAGTAAATAATGTCATTACACCAAAATGATCAGATGGGTAGTACGAGCCATTATAGGGGTCTGTCATTATCAATTGTGAACTGGTCATCTGAAAGTCACCGGTGTTCTTATAGAAGATATAATCTATCCGTTTATGTGGATTATCCGAGGAATAGGTGTAACCTGGGTTTCCAGGATTTAGCTCATCCCAGGAATCTAAAAAAAAGATTCCTGTAGAATCTTCCACTAATAGATTATATGGATCGGATCCTGGTGTACAGTTAAAGTCACCTGTCAGGATGGTAGCGACACCGTCGTAAATATTCTCCTTTTCTAGTATGAACTCCATAATCTCCTGTACTTGTTGAATACGAATGTAATTGTGATCATTTCGATAAGAAAGATGCGTGTTAAAGAAGTTGATCCAGCCTATCGGGGAATAGATATAATTCCAGACCACCTTCCTCGGGAACACACCTGGGGTAAGAGACAAATAACCGTATGCAATAACTGGATGTTTGCTGATAATTCCAACGCTTTCATCGAACTGTCCCCAAGAAGTGTGAGTGACTTCATAATAGACATTATATGATGTATTGAAATATGATTCTAAAGAGTCAGCTATTGTTTGAGCCATATTATCATCTTCTCCAAATCCCTGAGATTCATTAATCTCCTGTAAACCAATAATATCAGGATCAAGT
>CAZHRR010000160.1:0-4969 GCA_964534955.1 uncultured bacterium | reverse complement strand
AACAACCTTGCTTTTGTTTCTCACTGGGAGAAACAGAGTTTATAGATAGACTCTAATTAAGTTGAATGACGCCTGCCCACCCACCGTAATACAATGAAGGTGGGTCTTCCCTGTTGGTACCTGCCCGACTTTATCAGCCCGGCCATGCCTTTCAGCGAGTGACTAAAGCCACACGCTTAATCAAATAAAGCACAATAAATTGCGCTGTCTCCCAGATAGGCAGCTTTAGCTGTCTTTCATTGATTTTAGCCAGTCTACGTTTCACTACGAACAGGCAGGCGTGCTCGTTTACGGGCTCGCAATTAACACCACCGTCGATGACCCGATCCGGGATCAATGACGGCTAATATCCACTAATCCATATAATACAGGCTTGCAATAAAACATTCTTTCAGCTTCATTGGAAGAAGTGCCGGGTAATTTAGTACCGAACGAATTAACCGCTTTCTCAATCCACTTGAACTCTCTATTTTCCCCTATGGAGTACACGACGACAGCTGCAACAAATACTTTGAAAGGGTTAGCCATTTCAGCCGTGCTAATTAATCATTATCTCAATCTTAATATCATCGGGAACTACACCGGTTTTGCCAATCTGGCTATCGCTATATTCTTCATTTTGAGCGGTTACGGATTGTGGTATTCCCTTCAAAGACGATTCGGTAACTCCTTTTCAGCAAGGAGTGTCCTCCGCTTCTATTTCGATCGAGCCATCCGTATCTTACCCTTACTTTGGCTGGCGTGGATCATACAGACCGCCGTTACTGGAGAAGAGCTCTCACCATGGATTCTTGCAGGTGTCCACGGACACGAACACTACTGGTTTATCCCGTCTTTAATTCATTGTTATTTGTTTGCACCGCTGCTCTTTCTGGGAATGAGAAAGAGATGGTGGAAGAGTGCAGCTATATTTATTGTGTTGCTTCTTCTAGTAAATGGACTGAGGTATTCCGGTATTTTACCTCAAGACCTGATAAAGTCTATCCAATGGGTAAACGGTGAATATCGCGATATACTTTTCCTCCATATTTTCCTTTTTCATGCGGGGATGATGCTGGCGTATTTTGTGAAGTTACAGCCTGAACCTGATGCAAAGAGCGAGCAGTTTTCCCTTCGATTCTGGTCAGTGGCGATACTCACTCTGGCGCTTATGATTTTTCTGAAATATAGCACAGGAGATTCAACTTTGGCAAAGGGAGCCTGGCAGGTAGTGCCGCTCATCCCTCTGGTTGGGTTGGTCTATTACGGCATCTCACACAGATTAGTCAACCGTCCTTTAGCTTTTCTCGGTACTATCTCCTACGCTGTCTATCTTTTCCATCCCACTCTCATCCGGGGGGTAAGTATTCACGGTGGATACCCAATGAATTCCTCCGTGGAATTATCAATAGTAGTTGGGCTCTTTCCTGTTTTTCTCTGGCTGGCGTGGATATTAGAAGGATTGGGAAGTAGATTTGCACTAAGAATTCGCCAAAGAATAGATAACTAAGCAAGATGAGAATGTCTCTAAACTACAGTGAGCACAGAAAACATACACTAATTCATAAGGAGTTATCATGACTAATAAACAATCTAATCGCCGCTTGGCCATTCTCGGCGGGGGGAATATCGGGACAGCCATCGCCCGGGGACTCACCACTTCCGGCTGGTGCTCAGCTGGAGACATTATCATCACCCGGCGGAATCCTCATCTGCTGGAAGCCCTTACGGCTGATGGTTTCCTTGTCCAAGCTGAAAACGCTGACGCCTCCTCGGGGGCTCATATCATCCTCATCGCTGTTCAGCCCCAGCAACTGGACTCGCTATTAGAGGAAATCCGTCCTGTAATTTCTGGTGATCATATCCTGATTTCTGTCGTGACTGGAGTAACGATTTCCACCATTCGCCAGCGGTTGGGAGACAGTGCAGCTATCATCAGGGCCATGCCCAATACTGCCGTTGCCATCGGGGAGTCCATGACCTGTCTCTCTGCCGAAGAGGGTGAAGAGGAAGCTCTCAAGACTGTCGAATCACTTTTCGCATCTGTAGGTAAAACTCTGGTGATCCCTGAAAATCACATGGTTCCCGCCACTGCTTTGACGGCGTGCGGTGTTGCATTCTTCCTGCGCTCAATTCGAGCAGCATCCCAGGGTGGAATCGAAATAGGCTTTCACTCTGACGAAGCTCTCCTTCTTGCGGCACAAACGGCTCGAGGTTCTGCATCTCTCGTGCTTGCTGCAGGAGGTCATCCTGAACCGGAAATTGACCGCGTGACCACTCCCCGTGGGTGCACCATCGCCGGACTAAATGAGATGGAGCATCAGGGCTTCAGCTCGGCTATGATAAAGGGCATCACCACGTCAGCGAACATGGCAGCAGACTTGTATCACGAGGAGGATTAACACACAATGAAAACCGGAGACACCTACCACCCCGGAATCGCTCAGGAGAAGTTTGATGCCATCATCATCGGTTCCGGTATCAGCGGACTCGGGACAGCGGCTCTCTTCTCTAAAGCCGGGAAGCGGGTGCTGGTTCTCGAGAAACACTTCAAGATCGGCGGTTACACCCACACCTTCAAGCGCAACGACTACGAATGGGATGTAGGTGTCCATTACATCGGTGAGGTGGGTCGGAAGAACTCCATTGTGCGGAGGGTATTCGATTATATCTCGGACGGCGAACTTAAGTGGACAGCCATGGACGATGTGTACGACCGGTTCATCTTCCCGGACAGGAGCTATGGACTGGCAGCCGGTCGGGAGAACTTTATTGAAGGTTTGAACAACTGGTTCCAGAAAGAACGGAATGCCATCACCCGCTACGTGGAGCTGCTGGACGAGGCAGCCCGCTCCGGCAGAGCCTTCTATGCACGGAAGGTGATGCCTCTTCTCGCCAATCCTCTGTCAGTCCGCAAATACATGAAGCTCGCTTCCCGTACTGCTAAAGAGGTCATTACCGAACTGACGAGCGATAAAAAGCTCCTCGGAGTGCTGACATCTCAGTGGGGTGACTGCGGCCTGCCGCCGGGACAGATCAGCTTCGGCATCATGGCAGGGGTCGCCCGCCATTATCTCGAGGGCGGATTCTATCCCGTTGGCGGCTCCCGACAGTTTGCGGAGACGATTGTACCGGTCATTGAAAAAGCCGGCGGGATGGTCATTCCCAGAACCGGCGTAGATGAGATCATAGTTCGGAATGGGCAGGCAACAGGCGTCCTGCTTGAAAACGGCGATACGCTCTCCGCTCCCCTGATTATCAGCAGCGCCGGAGTTATTAACACCTACAGTAAATTCCTCCGTTCAGCAGACATCTCTCGACCGCCGCTGACCAGGGTCGAACCGTCGAACGGCTATCTCTGTCTACATGTGGGCATCAAAGAGTCGGCTCAGTCACTGGGTCTGCGAAACTCCAACCTGTGGGTCCACGCCAGCTACGACCACGACAAGAATTATCACAACTATATGAACGGCAGCATGACCACCACTCCCCCATTTGCTTTCATCTCCTTCCCCTCCGCCAAAGACCCAACATGGGATGAAATACATCCCGACAGATGCACTATCGAGATCGTTACACTCGCTTCCTACGACTGGTTCAAGCCGTGGGCTGAGACGGAATGGAAGCAGCGCGGAGTAGAATACATGGAGAAAAAGGAAGAGCTGTCTGAAGGGCTGCTGAACATCCTCTACGAGCACGTTCCACAAGTCAAAGGGAAAGTGGACTACTCAGAGCTCTCCACCCCGCTTACTACTCGAGACCTGGCCAATTATCCTCAGGGTGAACTGTACGGGCTGGCTCACACTCCAGAGCGTTTCCAGCAGAAGTGGCTGCGTCCCAAAACATCAGTAAAGAACCTCTACCTCACCGGTCAGGACATCATTTCTGCAGGTGTTACAGGAGCGCTTTTCGCGGGAGTACTCACTACTGCGGCGATCCTGAAGAAGAATGTGCTGAAGGGGATGCCGTAGGAACAGATAAGCTTTACAGGTAGGACAAGTCCTGTCATGTTTTATGTAATGAGGTTCCATTGCCTCCGATCAGCCCGCCTGCCCTCCCGAGGAGGGAGCGGGCAGGTGACCCGTCGGCGGGATCGCCGACGGATATTAATGGTGGATAGAAATTTTCTGATCAATGACTCTGAATTAGTTACTAACAATACACAGCCAACGTTGACTGTCAGGAACGAAGTTCCTTTCGTCAAGTGGTGTCGTCTTCTCTTTCTACCATAACATCCAAAGGACTGCGAGTATCCTCCAGATCCTTTTCCATAACATGGGTATAAATTTCAGTCGTTTTCACATTAGCGTGTCCCATGAGCTCCTGGACAATTCTGATATTTACACCATTCTCAAGTAGATGCGTAGCAAAGCTATGGCGAAAAGTGTGACAGCTCGCTCGTTTGGTTATTCCTGACTGTAGTACTGCTTTTCTTACCGCTTTTTGTAATCCCGACTCAAAAACATGATGACGCCTGATAACACCAGAGCGTGGATCTTGACTCAGCTTCTTAGCAGGAAAAACAAATTGCCAAATAAATTCCCTGGCAGCTGTGAGATATTTCCGAGCCAGAGCATCAGGGATAATTGTTTGCCCATATCCCTGATCTAAATCTTCTTCATGTATAACCTTTACCCGATCTACCTGTACCTTTAATTGTTCTTTTAATGATTGTGGGAATAGCGTTAAACGATCTTTTCCTCCTTTGGCTCCACGGATATAAATTTGATTACGGGTAAAATCTAAATCTTTGACCCGCAGACGAATACATTCCATCAGCCTTAACCCGCCACCATATAATAAACCCGCCATCATTTTATGTTTACCGTGCATATGAGAAAGTACGGTTCGAACTTCACCTTTGGTCATTACTACCGGCAGAGCTTTACTCTGCCTGGCTTTAACAGGTTCTATTTGTCCCTCAAGTGGTTTATCAAGTACTCTTTGATATAGAAAAATAAGGGCATTCATAGCCTGGTGTTGGGTGGCT
>CAZHRR010000159.1:0-5008 GCA_964534955.1 uncultured bacterium | reverse complement strand
GGTACCGCTGGAGTTTGCAGTCCTTTGGATGTTTTGGTAGAAAGTGAGGACGACATTTCTTGGCGAGAAGTACTTAGTTCCAGGTAGTCAATATATGCTATGCGCGACCGATGTCAAATTCAGCGTCACCTGCCCCACTCCGTGAGGGTCCAGCCTCCCGAATGAGGGCTGGCAGGCAACCGGGAAAACTGGTGAATTAATCCGGTTAAAGGTAAAACTGATCCTTCTGTGGACTCAACGGTCTCCCCATCCATAACGGCCGCCGTAGTCCATCCGGATGAGTCTCTCGTTCTTTTGCCCATTGATTCCATTTCTTGAAGTGCTCAAACGACTTGTTCGTATCAACAAAAATATCGCCATATTTCTCATCGGTACCAGGTTTTGAGATACGCACTTTCTGCAGCCAGCAATGGGCGCCGGAAATAGGATCAGGATTTACTGCATGGGTGATATTCTGATGGACTCCTCCATCCCGCCACCATACACGCTTCGTGTCAGGATCATCAGATGACCACGCTTCCACGCCGGATAGCGTTTTCATCTTCCACTTGCCGTCACCCAAATTCCTGATATCCACTGTATTCGTCATTAACCTGTTTCCGGCATCCTGCTCCCGCCGCCAGCGTCCAATGTGATGTGAACAAGCCACCACTCCCGGTTTTATGGATTCAGTCACCCAGACCTTGTCCACAAACCAGCCAATTTCGGTCTCAACTTTCAGTAAGTCTCCCGTGTTTACCCCAAGTCTCTGAGCATCAGATGTATGTATCCAGATAGGATTTCGGTGAGCAATTTCTGTCAACCATTTGGCATTTGCTGAGCGGGAATGGATATGAGTAGGCAATCTAAAGTTGGGAAGCAGAACACACTCGTTTTTATCCTTATCGAGGTTATCCGGATGAACATGGGATTTGATGTAGCTCGGGACAGCAAACTCAGGATAACCAAAATCATCTATTGTCTGTGAGTAGAATTCCTGCCTTCGTGAAGGAGTGGGAAAACCTGTATAGTCATTACTTTCCGAATGTACGCCTATCGTTTCTCCATCTTTAATAATTGAACCACTTGGTTTTACTTCACTGCCATCTAAAGCGTCATCAAGGAGTGGGCTCTTATTTACCTCATAGACATTGGACTTAACTTCGAAAGCTCCATATTTCCGCATGTACTCCAGCGGAGTAAGTCCTTCCTCTCTTGCCTTTTCCGGTAAGCCTTCAGTATGCTCAAAGATGTACTGATAATACTCGTCAACAGTAATTTTCTCTCCCGAACGATAGGGACTGATAAAGTGTTCTCGGATACCTAATGATCCGTCTGGATCAATTCGCCAAGAGAGCTCGATCCAAAACTCATCTTCTTCCCACACCTCTCCAGGATTTACTTCGTATGTAAATTGTACCTTCCTGCCCTCCCGTCGAGCAACTTCGCGCAGCACCGGCTGGCGGAAAGCAATCCAGACACCGGCGTGAGTTTCATACGAATTAATATCGTGCCGCTCAGATGCGTGACCCATGGGGAGCACGTAATCAGCGAAGAAGGCTGTCTCATTCCAAGTCGGAGTCAGCGCGACATGACATCCCACTTTCTCTTCATCTGAAAGCATCTCAATCCAAGTGAAACCGTCGGGATATGTCCAGACGGGATTGAAGACCCTGGTAAAATAGACATCCAGTACACCTCTGCCATCCTTCAAAAGATGGGGCAGGATCTGGCTCATCTCATAATGGCTGAGCGTGTATTCAGGTGGCCAGTTTAGTTCGTTCCAGGCATCAGGACCCGGGGGACTGTCGAAAAAAGTAGGATGGAATTTATTCCAACCACTGGGTGATGTCCCACCCGGTGTACCGACAGAGCCAGTGAGTACATTCAGGAAATGGAGCGTTCGGGCTACTTGCCAACCTCCGAGGTTTCCAATAGAAGCTCCCCGCCATACATGAGTTGAGAGAGCACTGCCGGCCGAGGCAATCAAATAGGCTGTTTCCACGATCTGATCAGCAGAAATACCTGATTCATTAGCAGAAAATTCCGGGGTAAACTCCGCATATTCCTCCCGTATCTTTTCGATGAATACCTCAAACTCTACTGGGGAATTCGGATGTCTCGCCTTCAGATACTCATTCCAGTTCACCCAAGTCTCCATATAGCTGCGATCATAAAGACCTTCATCCAGGATGATCTTGGCAATGGCAAGAAACACCGCCGCTTCAGAACCGGGATATGTGGGCAGCCAATAATCAGCCATGGAAGCTGTATTGGAAAGCCTGGGATCAATAACGATGAGTTTGGCTCCCTTCATCATCCCTTCCATTATCCGCTGGGCGTGAGGATTAAAGTAATGCCCCGTTTCCAGATGTGAACTGGCAAGGACAATCACTTTGGCGTTTGCATGATCGGGCGAGGGACGATCGTATTTATGCCACAAAGCATAACCAGTTCGGGCACCTGCAGAACAAATGTTCGTGTGGGAGTTGTGTCCATCTACACCCCATGCCTTTAAAACCCGTTCAGTGTATCCTTCATGTCCAGGACGTCCCACATGATACATCACACCATCTTTTCGTTTGCGAATAGATACAGCGATTTTTTCCGAAATTTCATCCATTGCCTGATCCCAGGAGATTCGTTCCCATCTGCCAGAGCCGCGCTCCCCTTTCCGCTTCAAGGGATAGAGAATGCGCTCCGTATCATTAATCTGATTGATGGTAGCAGGACCTTTGGCGCAGTTCCTGCCTCGACTGGCAGGATGAAAGGGATTGCCCTCAAATTTCCGCACACGACCGGTTTCCTTATCCACATACGCCAGGAGTCCGCAAGCTGCTTCACAGTTAAAGCAGGTAGTAGGTACAATAGAATAACGCTGCTTCCTGTGACGCGGCCACGACTGAGCATCATACTCCTCCCAGTCATCCCACTTTTCACGGGGTGGAAACTTAGTGAGATTGTGCTGCGGTTTTAGCCGCTCACCTGATGGTTCAATTACTTTAATCAAGCCCAGTGATTCACAAGCTTTCTCAATTAACGATTTTCGTAATAACTGCCCCATCTGTTCCCCTAACTAAGCCTTATCAACTGTGGTGCCCGAACCCAAATATATTCTGTAGTAAATATCCCTAAGAGTATCGCTGCGGAGAGGAGCCAGAAAGGAACAATTCCCGGCATGAGTAGAATCAGAATCATGGGAACTACTCTTCCAAACAATATAGACGTCCAGAACAGTCGTCGATAGTAGCCTCTCGAAATCATTTCCGATGTAGAATGGGCATCATCAGTCGCATGCGGAGTGCCTAGTTCTATCGTGAAGAAAAACAGATTAAGAACAAGCAGAACAGCCAGTGCCGTATTAAACGACGGTACCAACTGCCCTATTAGAATTCCCAACACTGCTGTGCCAGCTAACAGTGTATGAACTGTCATCTGAAACGGGGCTAAAGGTGACTGCCAGAAATCACGACCTTTGGCCTGTGCCAGAAGAAATGCGGTGTAAACAGCTGTCATGAGAGCCAGAGCCACACCAAGCAATCTAATTGGTATATTATTAACCCCTATTAACAGATATGAGTCGATTAGTAACAAACTCACGACCACTCCGAATCCCATCAAGATGTAAGCTCCTTTGACCAGCCATGACTTCCAGTTGGGTCTCAGCAATACATACAGCATGCGACTGTGCTGATCAAGATCTTTCACTAGTAATACAAGCGTAGCAGCAAGAAATACCATAGTAATCCAGAGTGATCCTCGTATAAGCTGTTGTGAAGGAGATAGCCATCCAAGCATTTGCCCAAGTAATAAAACCATGAACAGTCCAGCAGAAATGGCTTTGGTCCAGATGTATCCTGCTACCTCCCAGCCCCACAATATACCTTTATCAGGACTGTCATAAACACGGCGGGGTTCATCAGACTGAAGAGCATCTACTATCTCTTGTTGACGGGTACCAATACCAGAATCTGACTCTGACGCTACTTGTACCAGAAGATCATTATCACCTCCCGAACTCCCACTGCTACTTCCAGCAAAATGTCCAACGCCCTCTGTCTGCTCACTCCACAGGTACTGATCGCTTTTCTCGGTGATAGACGGTGTCAAGGAATCTCTATCTCCATCAATATAAAAGACATTGGGGTTGGTTCTCTTTTCTGGTTTACGTACTGTCACCGCTTCACTAGAAATCAATGTGGAAATAGCCGATTCAGGGACATCCAGATCACCAGAGATTATCGCTTCCTCGGGACAAACAATCACACATGCCGGCTCGAGGTTCAGCTCAATTCTGTGAGCGCAGAAGTTGCATTTAGCTGCTGTTTTGGTATCCGGATCAATATAGAGGGCATCATATGGGCACGCCTGCATGCACGACTTACAGGCAATGCACCGCTGAGAATCAAAATCGACAATTCCATTTTCTCTGTAGTGTAGAGCAATAGTAGGACAAATATCAACACATGGAGCATTCTCACAGTGATTGCAGCGCAATACAGAAAAGAAACGGCGACTGTCTGGAAACCTGCCCTTCTCAACGTATTTCACCCAAGTTCGATTGACCCCAATGGGCACATCATGCTCTGACTTACAAGCCACCGTACAGGCATGGCAGCCAATACACTTTCGGTTATCTATGATGAAGCCGTAATTCATATTTTAATGCCACAAAGACTCGAAGACACAAAGGTATTAAATAGGTTTAATACTATTATAAATCTTCAAGCTTTGCTAACTACATCTTCTCCTTTTTTTTATCATTATTATTTTGGCGGCATTTTTTGCGCTTTTTCTTAAATTGCCCATAAATAATTTCTGAAACGCCTCATAATCTGCCTGCCCATCTAAAATTGCATGGCGGCTAAGGATGCGTTTGGTATAGGCATCAATGACAAAAATGGGACGGTCGGCTGCATACAGGAGGATGCTGTCCGCGGTTTCAGGACCGATCCCGTTTACTGAAAGAAGTCCTTCTCTGAGTGTTTGAGTCTTATCTTTCAGTAATGCTGGCAAATCCCCACCGTAG
>CAZHRR010000158.1:0-5015 GCA_964534955.1 uncultured bacterium | reverse complement strand
AGTCACCTCTCACCTTTGATGACCTGAGGGGACAGCGCGGCAGTGTAAATCTAATGGCCTGGATTGGATGTGCTGACTATTATCAAGAGTATCTTAACACTCTAGATGCGATCAACATTTACTTCACCGATTATACCCTTAATGAATCGTACGCTGAGAGCGCTGACGATTTAGCATCTGATCTGGAGGACATAGATGTTCTTCTGTTTCCAGAGCAGGAATACTGTTACATGTATTACTATGGAGAGGCATGGTCTGCTGTTCTCACCGGTTTTGTAGAGGAAGGAGGAACGGTCATCGTCTGCGCGGACTATGAATATCTCCTTGAAGGCTGGGGTCTAATGGTGCCCGGATACTACAACTGGATCACCTACAATTTTCTACGCGTCATCGAACCGGATCATCTACTGGCCGAAGGATTGGATCTGACGTTCTACGCATTGAATGCAACAATTGCCTTTCCGGAATGGGAGACAGAGGGTGTAGTAAATATTGTTGAGGAAGCGGACTACGGCTATGGGAATGCGTTCTCTATCTACTCCTATGGCAGCGGTCATGTCATCCATCACGGCGCAGATTTCTTCGAGTACGAGGAAAATGCCGCCAGGATGATCGCCAATGCGGTTACCTTTGGTGGACAGAATTGGCTGTCTGCTGAACCGATGGCAGGGTCAATTTCCGCCAGCGAGTCATCCGCAATCACAGTGATCTTTGATGCTGCTGATCTGGAGGCGGGTGATTACAGTGCTGAGATCGTTATCAATAGCAATGATCCCGATGATAGTACCGTGGTACTACCGGTAACTCTGACAGTGACAGGAGTTGGAATTGATAACGAAATGGCTCTTCCGGAGAAGTATGCACTGCACCAGAACTATCCCAATCCATTCAACCCGGTGACAACTTTCCGCTACGACTTGCCTGAAGCAGCTGACGTGCGGTTAACAGTTTATGATTTGCTGGGTAGGGAGGTTGTGAGCCTGGCTGACGAGAGGCAGGAAGCAGGATATCAGTCTGTCATCTGGAATGGCCGAGACGGGTTGGGTCGTGAGGTCGCCACAGGAGTGTACATCTATCGTCTGACAGCTGGTGATTTCGTCCGAACCCGCAAGCTGGTGCTGATGAAGTAAGGGAGGTAGCCATAGCTGATATGAATCATGACCAGTATGTGGATGTTTTTGATATTGTCTGGTTGGTACAGGTTATCTTGGGAAATGAAGATTGAACTCACCCTCGGTCCCTCTCTTATGAAGAGAGGGAAGAAAGAACTGCTGTTTTTCTGAATATTTTCTCACTCTATTTCTCACTCTATTGATAAGAGAGGGTGTGCCGTAGGCGGGGATGAGTTGTCGGTTTTCCTCAATCGTAAATCCGAGGTCCGAACTCTTTTCAAGCGGGGATGAATTATTAATCTTATTCATCCTTAAATCCTAGAAATTAAGGTTCAGACAGTTAGTTTCCTTGTCAGTAAGCAGTAAAATCCATTGTCTTCTCCATAGCATTGAGAGAATTCCGCTCTATTGTTTAAGACCTGACAGGGTTAGGCTGACGTGTTTCTTTGTTGTCTATAAATATTCAACTCCTAACAGAGTTTTGATTGCTTTAAGAAAACCCGCTTGCGGGTGTAATATTTATAGTACAAATCTATTATGAGAACAGAACTCCAGCGGAGTTCAACAGACTTCTCGGCCACAACATTAGGTCTGGTTTTGGACAGGTCAATATCAGAATTTGGGTCACAGTTTGGGTCACAGTTTCCAGTTGTCCTTCAACACACCTGTAGGTAAGTTCCTCCCCTAATCAGGGAGAAAAGCAGTGCACAAATTCACATTTCTGTTTCTAGTTGTTACTTGTTTAACAGCCTCCGGCACGAATGAAACTCAACGTCCAACTTATCTTGCTGTGCAGGAGCGATTTCTTACCGAAAATGGATCTGACTGGCAGGTCCAATGGACACCTCACGAGACTCCGCACCGTCTCGTAGGAGACAGGATTCCCCAGTTCTTCGATGCCCGGGATCCAGCGGCAACAGAGGCAGCAGCAAGGGAGTTCATTGACCGGAATAACTACCTCTTCCAGATAGGTAACAGCGACCTGGAACTGTGGGTGAATGAGAAGAGGGGCCGTATCCGATACCTTATTTTCAACCAGACTTATGAAGGAATTCCCGTTTACAATGGCCGAGTGGATTTCCGCTACACACTGGAAGGTGACCTTGTCCTGATTGGACATGATGCTTATCCGCAACTTGAGGTCAATACATCTCCAGCTCTCACGGCTGAAATGGCAACGGTAGCCGCCCAGGCGGATGTAGAATTTAATGAAGCCAAAGGTGATTTCGTTATTGGTGAACCCACGAAGTTCATATGGGTAGAAGACGGGAAATCACCTGTATATCATCTGTCATGGCAGGTGCAGTTGTTCACCAGAGGTATTCTCCCCGGTTCTGACCTCCCGGCTCACCGCTGGAAGATTTTCGTGGATGCTCAATCCGGCGATATTCTGGAGAGGATTGACTTTGCCGCCAGCGCTACCATTTCCGGCTATGTCACCGGCATGGTGAAGGACGAGCCCTACGGTGATGAAGAGCTCCGTGGACTGCCTCATGCGAAGGTTCAGATTTCTGGAGTAGGTTCTACTTTCACCGATGCAAATGGCTGGTATTCCATTGATATTGGCGATCAATCCAGAACGGCTACGGTTGAGCTCCAAGGTGAATTTATCAATAGTGAAAACGCCAATGGGAGCGATGCGGTTATAACTCGTACGGTTACCCCGGGGACTACAGAAGACTTCCATTTCGAAGACGTCAACTCTATTCCGGGAGAGCGCGATACCTACTACCACGGAAATATCGTTCACGATCTTGCGACGTCAATTGACCAGTCTTTCACAGGCGCTGACTATGTTATGCCAGCTAATGTGAACATCGGTCCGGAAGACCCCTACTGGCCGTGCAACGCCTACTGGGACGGATACAGCATCAACATGTTTTCAGAGGGCGGCGGTTGTGCTGGCACAGACGAGATGGCGGATGTGGTGTATCACGAGTATGGGCATGGTCTTCAGCAATTTATTTACGATCCCTATTCACCGCCTACCTCCAGCGGCATGGGTGAAGGGTGCAGTGACTATTGGGCCATGACCATCACCAACATGCCATGCCTTGGAAATGGTTTTTTTGGTCCCGGGACGTGCCTTCGGGATGGGAATAACACCCGCCAGTATCCGGCTCCCGAATGCGGGGGACAGGTGCACTGTCTTGGTGAAATCAGCATGGGCGCCCTCTGGAAAATGCGGGAGAACTTTATCGCCTCGCTGGGCTACGATATTGCCAAGGCACACGCAGATACTCTCTTCTTCTTCGCCCAGGTAGCCAGACCTACGACTGTTCCCGATTTTCTCATGGAGATTCTGCTCGTTGATGACGATGACGGTTATCTCGTCAACGGCACGCCTAACTACGGAGACATCTGCGATGCCTGGGAGACGCATAATGTAGAGTGTCCGTTCGATGATATCGGTATTGAGCATATGCCGCTGGACAATACTACCAACTACACTACGCCATATGTTGTGGAAGCGGCTATCGCCTCGGTCTATGGAGAGATCACTTCGGTTGAACTCAACTACTCACTGGGGTACGATTACATTATCACTGAGATGGAAGAATCCGGCGACCTGTATCAGGGAGTGATTCCTGCTCAGCAGCCAGGTACAATCGTGGATTACTATATCCATGCCACAGACAGCGAGGGGAACGAAGTTTTCGCTCCGGAGAATGCACCTCTGGAGACTTTTCTATTTCTGGTGGGTGAGGAAGAGGATTTTATGATTCCGTTTACTGATGATTTTGAAGATGAGCTCAATTGGACTGCAGGGGTTTCCGGAGATGATGCTGTTACCGGAATTTGGGTACGCGATGAACCCAATGGCACTTTCGTGGGCGGAGCTACTGTCCAACCGGATGAAGACCATACAGCAGACGGTACTAAGGCATACGTAACGGGGAATGCACCTTTCACCGGAGATAATGCCGGAGAAGACGATGTGGATGATGGACGCACTACACTTCTCTCTCCTGTCTGGGATTTGAGCTACACAGCCAGTCCGGTCCTTACCTACTGGCGGTGGTATTCCAACAACTTGGGTGCCAGCCCCGGAATAGACGTGTGGGAGGTGGAAGCCTCGAATGACGGCGGGGAATCCTGGGTAATCTTGGAAAATACCAGCCTATCCAGTAACGCTTGGATACAGAAGCAGTTCAAGCTAAGCAAATACCTCGATGTCAGCGGGTCGGTGCAGGTCCGTTTCGTGGCCAGCGATGAAGGAGATGGTTCCCTCATCGAGGCGGCAGTAGATGATGTGGTTATCCTGGCTATGGTGGCATTCAACGGTGTTTACGGAGATTTGAATGGCGACGGTATTGTGGCTGTGGAAGACATCGTTTTGGTCATTGATTATATATTGGGAAAAATCGAGTTTACACAACTCCAGCGGATTGCTGCTGATCTTGACAGCGATAGTGACGTGGATATCCTGGATGTTATCCGGATGGTAAACATCATTCTTGAGGGTGCTGGAGGAGTATCCGGATGGGAAGGTAAGTCAATCTTTATAGATTGACTAAACACTACTCTGACTATAAGGACAAACTAAGCACAGCTCCCTGCGGGAAAGTCTGTCCTACGCCAACACAGGAACAAAAATCTATATGATGTAAGCAGGATACTGAGTACGAGAAGGGGTGGTAGACTCCGAGTTCAATAGTTGTAGTCTCAAATGCTGACTAAATAGTGTCTGTCCATAAACTCTGTTTCTCCCAGTTAGAAAAAAAAGCAAGGTTGTTTATAAGTCGCGTGAAGAATATACCAAAACTACCTGAAAGCAATTACCCCACGCTTTAGCGTGGGGGTTCAAAGTGCTGCAAGAACAGGGCTTTAGCCCAATAATCATGTGTGTTAGTTTGGGGCTAAAGCCCATTTAGTTTAGTAGTAACAACCCCCAGCCTAAAG